>JAFSBP010000078.1 GCA_017437205.1 Lachnospiraceae bacterium | reverse complement strand
ACGTGATTAAAATGTAGGCAAAGATCTGAAACGCGGTCTGTGCCTTGGAACGCTTAATTTTTGTCGTCGTTTTCTTTTTCATAGCTCCTCCTCTACCACAGACTAGTCTCTGATACTTTTCGGCTAATCTTATTTGCCGTCACCAACAAGAAAATATTAACCGCATTGTTAAACAAGCTGATTGCCGTAGAATAACTCCACTGTTTATCCGTCAAACCGGTTCGGTATACGTAAGTCGCGATAACATCTGCCACTTCATAAACCGCCTCGTTATAAAGCAATAGGGTCTTTGAGTGTCCCATACTCAGCAAATTACCCATACGGAGAATCAACATGGTAATAATCGTAGGTGCAATACCGGGGAGTGTAATGTGGAGCGTCTGCTTCCATCTTCCCGCACCATCCACGCTGGCGGCGTCATAGAGTTCCTTATCAATGCCGGAGAGAGCCGCAATATAGATGATGGTTCCCCAGCCAAAGCTCTGCCAGATACCGCTGGCAACATACTCTACGATATACATTGTACCGTCCTGCAACAGAGGTGTTCTCTTTCCGCCGAAGAAGGCAATAATATCATTGAACAAGCCATCCGACATACTGAAGCTGCTGAGCATACCGCAGATGATTACGACAGAAATAAAGTGGGGCAGGTACATAATAATCTGCATTATCGTCTTATACTTGCCTGGTTTTAACTCATTTAACACCAGTGCCAGCATAACCGGTATCGGGAAGCCAAATATCAGATTCAAAATATTAATTGTCAGTGTATTTCTGAGCAATTGGAAAAAAAACGGACTTTTAAAAAAACGGACAAAATGTTTAAATCCCACCCATTCCTGACCGAAGCCCTTTGCCGGACGATAGTCCTGGAAGGCAATCAGCGCTCCATACATGGGTTTGTACTCAAACAAAAGATAAAACACAAACACGGGCACGATCATCAGATATAAGGTCCAGTTGCGCTGCATATCCTTTTTGATCAGTTGAACATGGTTTACTTTTCGTTTCATTGACAGATTCCTTTCTCTTTGGAAAGGACTGAGCTTTACGCGGTGTAAAACCCAGTCCCTTTCGATCAACGCTTAGTTCTTAATGCAAAATCAACGTGCAAGATAGCGGTCAACAGCATCCTGCTTAATATCGAGAACCTTCTGCAATCCAAGCTCATCCAGCTTCTTCAGATACTCATCCCACTGAGTGTCAATGTCCATAGTTCCAAGGATAAACTTAGTTCTGCAGGTTATCATATACTTGTCAATGTCAGAGGTATAGAGTGCCATTTCCTCGCTCTCATCGGAAGTGTATGTACACATAACGATGGTATAATCAATGGTTCCCTTGGATGCATATACTGACATTGCATCAAGTGCATTGGGGGTGGAGGTATACTGTCCCATGGTATTGTACTGAGCGATAATTCCCCAGCCACCGGAGAAATTATCCATGTAAGGAGCCTTTGCCTCATTTACAGCCAATCCATCAGGGTTCTTCAAAATAATGTCGGTGTAAGTAGGAACACCATCTACCATATTGTAGGAGGTTCCCTCAATACCATAGTTAAGAAGCATCATTCCTTCCTCAGAGAAGCAGTAATCCAAAAATCTGGCCGCTGCCTCCACGTTCTCACACTTGGTAGAGATTACCTTTGCGTTCTTCTGTGTCGGGTTAACGATAGCTGAACCGGTATGATACTTCGCATCTTCACCCTTTACAAGGGAAGCAGTGGGCACACCTATAAACTCAAAGTCAGGATCCACCCCAACACCGGTATTGTAGATGTTAACCAGACCGCTGCCGATCCAACCGGAGGACAGGAATCCCTCTCCGTTTGCCATCTTCGCTCTCCAGTCAGCCATCTTCAGAGAAGCGAAGTCAGCGTAGATAAGACCTTCCGCATACCAGTCTCTCATCAGCTTCATGAATTCCTTAAACCCTTCAGTGGTAGGAATATACATGGCCTTTCCATCCTCTGCGTAGTAATAGCCTGCCAGATTCATATCAGGGCAGTATGCCTGCGCAAATACACCCCACAGAAGGAATTCTTCGTCACGGCTAAGAATAGGCGCTACACCGTACTTCTCCTTCACTTTTACCAAGAGATCATGCCACTCCTCGATGGTCTCCGGAATCTCCTCATTCATCTCGTCTAACCAGTCCTTACGAATGAAGCTGCCGTTGGTAGAAGTAGCCACCTCGTTCACGAGGGGAATATAGTAATACTTGCCGTCATCAGACTTGATTGCCATATCTACCTCAGGGTTCGCCTCAAGAAATGCCTTAAAATTGGGCATATACTGATCAATGACATCGGTAAGCTCAATGGTCACACCGTCCAAATAATACTGCTGAGCATCGGTACCCTTTACGGAGAAAAGATCTGTGTAATCTCCGCCGGCAATCATAAACTCAAACTCAGTAGCCTCGTTCTCCTGGCTGGACGCATAACGCCACTTTAACTTGATTCCGGTATTTTCCATCACTTTCTGCCATACAGGTCTGTCCTCATGTGTAGAGTGAGTCTTCTGGATCGTACTGGAGACAGAACCCCAAATCTCAACCGTGGGATTACCCTCCATAGGATATGAAAACTCCGGCTCCGCTGTAGTTGCCTCTTCGGTAGACTGCTCATCAGCACCCGCTGTAGTTTCTGCGTTGGGTGCAGCGGTGGTTTCTTTGTCATCAGTGCCACAGCCAAACAACATGGTTGCCATCATTGCTATAGTCGCGAGCATGGCGATGATTCTTTTGAGTTTCATAAATAATTCCTCCTTAAATTTTTTGGTGATATGCAACAAACACTCATATGCCGCCTCACTTGATTTCATTAAAGCAGAATATCCGCGGGATTTCAATCGTGAAAAACACAAATGAGATTGACAATTTTTCACATTTTTTAAGTTGTT
>JAFSBP010000077.1 GCA_017437205.1 Lachnospiraceae bacterium | reverse complement strand
GCTTCGTCCGATCAACGCAACCGCCGCAACAGCCAATCCGTCACCGAAAGAGAAGGACAAACTCATTACATTTAAGCCTACCTGATGAGCCGCCATCGCATCGGTTCCCAAGTTCGCCGCCAACAGTGCCGTCAACAAAAAGCCCACACGCACCAACAACAGTTCGCCCAGCTCGCTCAATCCAAGCTTGCACATGGATCCGATCTGATCTCTCGCCACAACCAGCTTATTTTTCACAATATAGTAAAGACTGATATAGCCATCCTTTTTACATACGGAAGCGATACTCATTCCGCAGGCAACCACAGTACCGAACACCGTTGCGATTGCTGCGCCGGAAATACCAAGCGCCGGAAAGCCTAAACGTCCCTCAATAAGCACATAATTTCCAAATATATTAACAATATTTGCAGTCACATTGGTGCGCATCGCTATCTTCGTATTTCCTGTTCCGCGAAGCGCCGCATTGATCGTAATCTGGATTGCATTAAATATCATACCGCCCATGATGATCCGAAAATAGGTGACTGCGTATGCGTGGGTATCCTCCTGTGATCCCACCAAGCGCATGATCGGATCCGCATACACAACCGCCAACACGCTGATCAAAATACTGCTCGCAATCGTAAAGATCAATCCCATGGACAGAATCGCATTCGCCTTATCCTGATCCTTCTGACCGAAGCGGCGCGCTACCAGTGCCGAGATGGATATCTTCAGTGCCATCACTAAGGACAGACCGATAAACTTCGGCTGGGTCGTCAATCCTACCGCCGCAACTGCTGCCTTATCAAGGCCACTCACCATATAAGTATCGACCATTCCGGCCAATGCAATAAAAAAAGATTCCAACGCAGACGGCCAAGCTACCTTGACCACTGTCCGGATATCCCCTTTTGTAAATTTTATCCTTTTTCTCTCTGTACTTTCCATTCCTCTCATCACTCGTCCCTCGTTAAGATCACATATCTGCAGTCAAACGGTAACTCCTGTCCGCCGGGATTTCACACCGGCGGACAATCCATCCAATTTATTCGTTTTCTTCCATCTCCGCTTCTGCAAGCACTCTTTCCAGTTCTTCCTGAACCTCCAGGTCGAACTCACTGAGCAGGATTTCCTCTTCCTGATCCTCCACATCCAGCAAAAAGTCAGCCAGTACCTGATTGCTCACGTCGATGCCCTTCTTTGTCAGGCGAACCCAGCCGTCAGCTTCCGTGAGCAGCCCCAGACCAATGTACTTCGCGATCACCTCTGCGTACACCTCATCCATAGACTTTTTGAAGCGGCGCTCAAACTCCTTGCGGCTGACACCGCGCATCATGCGCAGGCCGAGGAACATGAACTCCTCGATTTTCCGCTCGTCGGTGAGCTGGCGAACTGTCTCCCAGTCGGTGGGAAGCTGTGTCTTCTTTCCCGCCTCCTTGTAAATCTCGATGTCACGCAGGTTGGTAAAGCGGGCACCGTCAAACATGGAGGACGCACCCAATCCAAGACCGATGTAATCGATTCCGGTCCAGTAGCCCACATTATGCACACACTCTTTATTTTTCTTCGCATAATTGGAAATCTCGTAGCGGTCATAGCCGTAACCGGAGAGGATCTCTGCAGTCGCGTCATACATGGCGCGCTCGGTGTCCTCGTCAGGGAGGTCGGGCCAATCAGCCATGAGGTCTGCCGCATCAGCCTTCGCCTCAATCGTGCCGTCCTCGTCCACTGTCGCTCCGGGAGCTGTCAGTCCGGGTCTGCCGCACAGCAAAGGCTCTTTCCCCTCGCTCTCGCCGTAGCGTGCGTAGAAGGGCGTTCCCTCCTCGATAATCAGGCTGTAAGCGGAAATGTGTTCCGGATCAAGCTCTGCCACCTTCTTTAACGTATCCGTCCATGACTCCAAGGTCTGACCGGGCAGGGCGGACATCAAATCTACATTAATATTCGTAAACCCACACTCTCTCGCCAGTTTGAAGCTCTCCAAAAACTGCTCCCAGGTATGTACGCGGCCGAGAACAGCCAGTTCGTCATTGTTCGCGGACTGGAGGCCGAAGCTCAAACGGTTCACGCCGGACTCTTTGTACGCCAACAGCTTTTCCTTCGTCACGGACTCGGGATTGCACTCGACAGTAATCTCCGCGGAATTGCTCACATTGAAATAAATCTTCAGCATGGCGAGCAGATTGTTCATCTGCGGAGCGTCCAGCATGGTGGGGGTGCCGCCACCGATAAAGATGGACTTCACCTCGTAATCATCGTAAGCCGCTCCGCTCCAGATTACAATCTCCATAAGCAGAGCCTTCAGATATTCCTGACGTCTGGGCTTGCTTGCGGGG
>JAFSBP010000076.1 GCA_017437205.1 Lachnospiraceae bacterium | reverse complement strand
GCGCACACTATGTTACTGATGTAAAGATTGCAGAATCTCCTGCCTGGATGAAGCGCAGACTTGCCCTGGTTGGCATCGACGCTATCTCCAACGTAGTAGATATTACCAACTATATTTTAAAGGAACTTGGCCAGCCAATGCACGCTTTCGACTACACCACCTTAGAGGGTGATGCCATCAACGTTCGCCGTGCAAAGGACGGAGAAAAGATTGTAACTCTGGATGAAACCGAGCTCACTTTAACCACAGAAAACATGTTAATCTGCGACGGCGTTAAGCCGGTTGCTTTAGCCGGTGTGATGGGCGGTTTGAATTCCGAGATCCGCGACACTACCACCGAGGTGATGTTCGAGTGTGCAAAATTCGCCCGCGACAACGTGAGAAAGACCTCCAGAGCACTGGGCCTGATCTCTGACTCCAGCTCCCGCTACGCAAAGGGTGTAGATGAGTATTCTACCGTGATGGCACTGAAGAGAGCGCTGCATCTCATCGAGGAGCTTGGTTGCGGTAAGGTGGCGAAGACTCACTGCGATGTAAATACCGGCAATTCTGTGGAGCCCAGAGAGATGAAGGTGAGCATTGCCCGTGTGAACGGTGTGCTGGGTATCGAGGTCCCCACCGAGGATATCGTTCGTATTCTGACGAATTTGAATTTTGCGCCTGTGGTAAACGGCGACGAACTGACCCTGCAGATTCCTGCATACCGCGAGGATATGGAATCCTACCCGGATGTGGCGGAGGAAGTAATCCGTATGTACGGTTACGACCATGTGATTCCCACCTTCCTGCGCACCGCGAAGGTGACCGCCGGCGGTATGAACCAGAAGCAGAAGACCGATATGAAGTTAAAGAGAGCACTGTGCGGTACCGGAGCTCACGAGTGCGTGCATTACTCCTTCTTTGCACCGGCTGATCTGGATCTTTTGGGCTTTGCCGAGGATGCTCCTGAGCGTCAGGCGATCCCGCTGATCAATCCAATCAATGAGGGATTGTCCATCATGAGAACCACGCTGGCTGCGTCCATGATCCATGCGATTTCCCGCAACCAGAAGCGCGGAAATATGGAAGGTCGTCTGTTCGAGGTGGCGAAAGTATTTATCCCGAAGGCACTTCCCCTTGCGGAGTATCCTGATGAGCAGGATGTACTCTGCGTCGGTTTGTGGGGCGAGAAGGAATCCTTCTTCACCTTAAAGGGCATGGCAGAGACCGTGGCAGACACCCTCTGTGTGAAGTTCACCTACGAGAGAAGTGAAAAGCCTTACCTGCACCCCTATCAGACCGCAGCGATCCTTTGCGATGGTGTGGAGGTTGGTTATCTGGGCAAGGTTAACTACGAGATTCAGGACAAGGAAGATATGCGTCTTCCCGGCTACGTGCTGGAGATCAGTTTGGAGAAGCTGTCCGCGGCTTACGGAAATGTGCCGAAGTTTACTCCACTGCCCAAGTTCGATGAGGAGAAGCGCGATCTGGCCCTAGTGATGAATAAGGAAATCACCTGCGGAGAGGTTGAACAGTGCATCAAGGAATCCTGCGCATACGTGACCGATGTGAAGCTGTTCGACGTTTACGTTGGAAAGCCCATCCCAGAGGATAAGAAGAGCATGGCGTTCACGGTTGTGTTCACGCCGAAGGATGAAGAGTTCGGTGCGAACACAGTAGACAAATTCGTGGAGACGATTTTGAAGAAGCTGAATAAAAAACTGGAGATCGAGCTGAGAGCGTAAAACGCATTTGGCATAGAGTATGAGAAAGCATTGCGCCAAAAAAAGGGTGCGATAAGGAGGAAAATATGAGCAAGAAACCTACGGTTTTAATGATCTTAGATGGCTAT
>JAFSBP010000075.1 GCA_017437205.1 Lachnospiraceae bacterium | reverse complement strand
TGATTTGTCCGGCATCGAGTCTCACGGTATTCAGAGACTGATCCGTTATCACAAGGAGATTACCGGAGGTTTGGTAAAGCTTGGCGCAAAGCCGGAGGTTGTATTTGAGACACCACTCTCCGCGGTAATCGAGGGCAATGACTGCATGGGACAGACACTCAGCGTAAATGCGATGCAGCTGGCCATTGACAAGGCGAAGGCTAGCGGTTTCGGTATGGTGACCGTCCGCAACTCTAATCACTATGGTATTGCCGGATATTATGCAAAGATGGCAGCAGAGCAGGGACTGATCGGTATGTGTATGACAAATACCGAGGCGATCATGGTTCCCACCTTTGGCCGTCAGGCGATGTTGGGCACCAACCCCATCGCTTTTGCGATGCCCGCAGATCCCGTTCCCTACGTGTTTGACGCCGCCACTACCGTAGTTCCCCGCGGAAAGCTGGAGGTATATGTAAAGCGTGGAAACGGACTGCCGATTGGCTGGGCACTGGATGAGACCGGCCATGACAGCAGTGATCCCGAGCGTGTGCTTGGCAACATTATCAATAAGACCGGCGGCGGTATCCTGCCTCTGGGCGGCTCAGGCGAGCTGACCAGCGGATATAAAGGATACGGCTTTGCAATGCTCTGTGAGATTGCGACTGCTATCTTGTCCGGAGGAACGACTTCTAATTATATCTACAAGACACCCGGCAGAGCAAATATCGCACACTGTTTTGTTGCTATCGACTACGGTATGTTAGGTGACAAGAAAGAGATTGAGGCGGCACTCAGCAAGTACTTGCAGGAGATTCGTGAGTCCAATAAGGCAGAGGGACAGGACCGCATCTACATTCATGGCGAGAAGGAAGCTGAAGCGAAGGCTCGCGTTATGAAGGAAGGTGTTTCCCTCAACGAGAAGACCTATGCAGAGATGCAGATGATCGGAGAATTTACGAAGGCGAGTGAGTATCTTCCGGAGTATCTGGAAGCGTAAAGGAGACAAGTATGTTGGAAATGAAATTATCCCAGTTGGACAGAAAAGCAGACTGGGCAGCTGCGGGAGTGAAGCTTCCGGGCTATGATGTACAGGCGATGATTAAGGAGACGAAGGAAAATCCGGTGTGGCTGCACTTTGGCGCAGGAAACATTTTCCGCGGATTTATCGCTGTTTTGCAGCAGAGACTTTTAGAGAAGGGATTGGCAAAGAGCGGTATCGTTGCCAGCGATACATTTGATTACAGCCTGTTGGATATGATTTATAAGCCCTTCGATAACCTTACTCTTTTGGTGGGATTGAAGCCTGACGGAAACACAGAGAAGACGATTGTCGCTTCTGTTGCGGACAATATCAAGGCAGATATCTCCGACGAGGCAGAGATGGCCCGCATGAAGGCGGTATTTACCAATCCTTCCCTGCAGATGGTGAGCTTCACCATCACGGAGAAGGGTTATGCGCTGAAAGGTCTGAACGGCGAGTTCAGCCCCTTGGCGAAGGCAGATATGGAGGCTGGTCCTGCAAAGGCACGCCACGCTATGAGCTTTGTTACCGCAATGCTCTGGGAGCGCTTTAAGGCTGGAGCATACCCCATTGCAGTGGTAAGTATGGATAACTGCAGCCATAACGGTGAGAAGCTGAAAGCTTCCGTTCTGGATGTTGCACATGCGTGGGCAGCAAACGGATTTGTGACTGCGGACTTTGTCGCATATGTAGAGGATGAGACGAGAGTAAGCTTCCCTTGGAGTATGATCGATAAGATCACCCCCCGCCCCGCGCAGGTGGTTGAGGATATGCTTTTGGAGGCGGGAATCGCTGACATGAAGCCCATCATCACCCCCAAGAACACGTTTATCGCACCCTTTGTCAATGCAGAGATCCCTCAGTATCTGGTAGTTGAGGATCGCTTCCCCAACGGAAGACCCGCACTGGAGGAAGCAGGAGTGTTCCTGACCGACAGAGATACGGTAAACAATACCGAGCGCATGAAGGTGACCACTTGCCTGAACCCTCTTCACACGGCACTGGCTGTTTACGGCTGCCTGTTGGGTTATGATCTGATCGCGAAAGAGATGAACGACCCTCAGTTGAAGGGACTGATCGAGAATATCGGTTACAAAGAGGGCATGCCTGTGGTGGTTGACCCGAAGATTCTGTCCCCCATGGACTTCATCCATGAGGTAATCGACGTGCGTCTGCCCAATCCGTTTGTACCGGATACACCTCAGCGTATCGCCACCGATACCAGCCAGAAGGTGGGCATCCGTTTCGGTGAGACGATGAAGTCCTATGTGGCTAGCGATAAGCTTGATGTGACCTCCCTTACCTATATTCCTTTGGCACTGGCAGGATGGCTCAGATATCTGCTGGCAGTGGATGATAACGGCGAAGCGTTCACCTGCAGCTCCGATCCTATGCTGGAGACCCTGCAGTCATATCTTAAGGATGTGAAGCTGGGTGATGCAGCCAGTGCAGATGGCAAGCTGAAACCTATTCTGTCCAATGAGGTTCTGTTTGGTCTTAACCTGTACGAGGCAGGCTTGGGCGAGAAGATCGAGGGAATGTTTAAGGAACTGATCGCAGGACCGGGAGCAGTGAGAGCTACCCTTAAGAAGTATGTTGGGTGAGAAGATAAAAGGTTGAAATACCTTTTGACGCCTGTGTTATAAATACAAATAATTATAAAACACTGCGAAATCAGTACTGATTTATTGACTTTGCAGTGTTTTTTATTATAACTATAGTAGATGGGTATGAAATACAAAAAAAGTTCACATATTATGACATAGTGGCATTGAATGAACATGAATGACTTCTGGGAAAGTGATATGATCCTCCTTAAGTAGATTCAGGTTATTTACCTTGTCTACTTAAGAGGAATCATATCAAACCCGAGTGTCTCATTCCTATTTTCCGAACAGATCGCGGTGTGTCCCTGTTCGGGATAATGTCAATATGAGCAAATCATCCTCAATTCGATAGACCAGCAGCCAATCTGGTTGAATGTGGCATTCGCGGTGCCCAATCCAGTTTCCGGTCAAGGCGTGGTCTTTGTTCTTTTCCGGAAGCTGTTCTCCGCTTGCAAGTTTTCGAATGACGTCGTCAAGAAGGTCAATATCTAGATGGCGTTTCATTGCTAATTTGTAATCCTTCTTGAACTGGTTTGTCCAAACGATGTCTAAGTGTTTATTCATTCTTTCAAGGCCCTCAGTGCGTCTTCTGCATCAGAGTAACGTTTTACAGACGGATCGCGGGCAATGCGTTCTGCTTCCAACATTGCTGCAATCGTCTCCTTATTTGGCTGTTCTATGCGAACATCAAAAGGAAAACCGCCGACACGGAGAGACTGGCGAAGAAACACATTGATAGCGGTAGTGAGGTTAATGCCTAATTCACCATACATCGCTTCACACTGTTTTTTAATATCGCTGTCCATGCGGACACTGAAATTTGTTGTGGTAGCCATGCCTATCAACTCCTTTCCATGCTATTGCACTTATATTATATGCATATTGCATTGCAAAGTCAATCTATCAGACGGAAAAATATAAAAGTAAAACTGATTTATTTTCATCTGTCTATTGCTTTCTAGCGACAATGAGTAAAAAAACAGGTTAAAGCATTCTTTTACACTTCTATTTCTAATCTTTTTTTATGTGCAGCAGAGATAATATACTGGAACATTATTGTCACGATTATCATCAATAGTCCGCATACCAATAAAGCAGGCTGATATGTACCCCAGAAATCATAGACAAGATTCATGACAGGTGCACCGAGAGCAAATCCTGCTGTGCTCACGGAAACAAAAAGTCCGGAAACCTCGTCATAAGAAATATCGCCAAATAAATCAGTTGCGAGAATGGATATCATGATTGAGGTGAGAGGTGTTGCCAGTGTGTGAATAAGGTAATAAGCAACAGCTATCAGTTTACCCCAATTATTGTTGGAGACAAATGCCAGTAAAAACATGGAGACGGCAGCAGCAATATTACATGTTTTTAATGTAGTTTTTAATCCGAAACGGTCATAGGCCACTCCCGATAGAAATTTAGTGCCTGTCACTAATAGAGAACTAATACTGACAAGTATCGCGACATAGTCCTCATGAAGTCCAACATCTAACATATGGACGGTGGAGACATTGGTCAACCCATTTAGCATTATGCCTGAAAGAAAGAGGCAGAGCAGGGTAAGATAGAAAAATGGCAGTTTTTTAATTTCCTCGAATTTAATACCACTCCATTCTTGCCCGCGGCGTTTCTTTTTTTGATTTGCTAGTGTTGGGTGAGAAGGGCTTGGAGGGGTTTCGCGAAACAGAAAAAGAGTTATGATAAGAGCCAGAAGCAGAATTAATACAACCAGCCAGTAAGATTGTCTGTAACCGAAAACTGTGCCCTTTTGGTGGATGATGGGAACTAATATCTGAGTTGCCAAAGCCCCGGCAATGCCGTTGGTTGCGGTGATAATTCCCATGATGGTTCCACGATTCCCTTTGCACCATTTACTTACAACGCTGCCAGCCATAGCGGTTCCGGTAAATGACAGACCGACGCCTAAGAATATACTTCCTACATAAAATGCTGGCAAGGTTTCGGCTAACGCATTGGTAACACAGAATAGCATTAGAAAGAAATATCCAGAGCAAATTAATTTTTTTGTACCAAAACGACGAATCAAGAGACCAAAAAACAGATTGATGCCGGTCGTTGTTGCAAATCGTATAGTTGAGGTAATTGAGAAGGCACTTCGTGAAAAATCAAGCGCCTCCGTGATTGCAGGAAGATAAAAGCCGGTGTTTCCGTTGCTCACAAAACCCATGGAAGTTCCGAACATCAAAACACAGAGAAAAACGATTACCCATTGATAATCAAAGTCTTTAATTAATTGTCTAAATTTGTTCATATTATTTCCCCCGTATTCAAATGGATAGCCTGAATTATTCATGAGTTACCAATTCACCCATGATAATTCGCTGTTTTGTTTGTGAACCTTCAATTGATGTCTGCACAACGAGATTTTCCCTAAAAAAGGACATAGTACTCCCGTAAATGCAAATATATCGCTTTTTTACAGTCAAGGTTCACCACTGTTCATCACTCCAGCTGTGGCCGCAGTCCGCGGATGTTTTCCAATGTTTCGTAGAATTCATCTTTATATGGGCAGCTGCTACAAAGCTTGAAGACGATATATCTTGCTGAATGGATTACCTTTGCGGCAATCTTCAGCAGCTTTAACCGGATGGTATCAATCTGCTGATTGCGCATCTTTGCAGGCAATGCCAGCCGCTTAAACCAGTTAAATATGTTGTACGCCAAGGCATGTACCTGCAGACGGTTTGCATTCACGATCTTTGATGAACTGCTTACGGCCGCGAAATCAAAACCGTTTTTGCTCTCCTTGATGAAGTTTTCCATGCTGCCCCTTTTGCAGTAGAAACGGATGAGTTCCTCCGGTGAAGAGTCCATGTTTGTAACGATGAATGTATACATGTGAATCAATTGGTCTGTCGGTTTCTCCACTTTGCATACAACTCGCCGGGGGTACTTCCATGATCTCGCCTGATACATGAATTCACCATAACTCACCGCATAGGATACCATGTCCTTTTGCGTTGTTTCTGTGAGAACTTCATCGATATCTGCGGCAAGCTCGCGGAGAATGTTGTTTTCCTTCAGGCGGATAACATAGGACACACCATTTGTTTCGCACTGCTCATAGAGCTCCGGTTTGGCAAAACCGCTGTCTCCCCTAAGTAAAAGCGGCAGTTCCGGATAATCATTCTGGAATTCATCCAAAAGCGGCTGCAGAAACTCAGCAACCCCTGTGGAGGTATAGTCGGTACCGTTACGGAGTTCGATTTTCAGAAGATCACCGGTCATTCCGTCATAACAGACAAGCGGATGGTAGCCATGTTTCCGATAATGGAAGTTAAATCCTTCTCCGTCCTGATGCCCATAGGTATCAAGAAGTGTGGAATCAAGATCCGCCAATAAAAGCTGAGGCTTCTTGATGGAATACACAACTTTGCGGAACCTGCGCATCAGAGAGTAAAACTGTTCCAGCGTGGATTCATCCATCCGATTAAAAAATCTAGACAGTGTAGGCTGTGAAGCAAGCGTCTTTTTGCCGAGGATGGCCGTCAGGACAGGATCATTGGCAAGTTCGTCGGCACAGTCATCTTCGAAATAAGCACCGAGAATCTGGTAGATTATCTGCCAAAGGTTTTCGTCATCCTTATGATGACGGAGCCGTGCGGCATCCTTGGTTTTGAACATAGATTTAAGAAGCTTCACAAAACCAAGCCTGCAGGCGAACTCCTTTACAAGGAGCAGGCCTGCGTCGGAGGAGAGATCGCCTCCGTCAAAATTTATTTTCATTTGCCTATTGCTTTCTAACGCCAATGAGTGTAAACTATCCATAGAGAGACCTTCTTTCTTTGGTATTGTTTGGCTTCGACACCTAAATTTTACCATAGAATGGTCTCTTTTTCCATTCACTTATTGAGTGAAAGCAATATTTAATGAAAATGCTGTAACTATGCGGTTTTGACCGCTGTTAAACGAATTATCATGAATAATTCAGGGATAGTTTAATTTTAGCGAATTTAGTTTTAAATAAAATGTAGAAAGAAGTGATAAATTTATACATTTCAGTGAGAAAAACAGGAAGGCGGAGAATGGATTTTGTAACACTGAAATGTAAAAAAACTCCTCTAATTTATTACTTTTTAGAAAAGTATACATTGCGGTAAAATATAAATAATCAGGATTAATAGGGAGGCTGGATATATGCAAGGCAATCGAAAACCAATAGAATATGCAATGTTGTGCTGCGACAGTATGATGAGATCATTTGAGGCGGAGGAGCTTCCGCCCAAAGGAAGATTTCATTACCATCAGGGAGTATTACTGAGTGGATTTGAACGAACATGGAAACAGACGGGGAATAAAAAATATTTGCAGTATATGAAGTCGTGGGTCGACAGCATACTGTTGCCGGATGGCACATTTTCCTGTTGTCATGATCGTGAGCTGGACGGAATCATGCCCTGCCTTATTTTGCTGACCCTTTACGAGCAATATGGATGTGAGCAGTATGAAATAGCATTGCAGAATGCGATTCAAAAGCTGAAGCAATGGGATTTTACACCTGATGGCGGCTTTTGGCATATGCGTCATTTGAAGGATCAGATGTGGTTGGATGGATTTTATATGGCGAGTCCCTTGTTAGTGCGTTGTGGTTTGATGTTTCATGATGAGCGTTTATTTGATATGGCGTACACACAGATGTGCTTAATGCGTGATGCGATGCGCGATGAAAAAACAGGATTGTTTTATCATGCGTGTGATTTTTCGCGACAGGCCGCATGGTGTGATTCCGAGACAGGGCTTTCCGAGGTGTTTTGGGGAAGAGCCATGGGCTGGTATGTGGTGGCAGCAGTGGATATTGCATCTTATTTGCCGGAGAGTTATACAAAACGACAGGAATTTATTGATGTTGCAGTTTCCATGCTGAGAGCATTGGCGAAGTATCAGGAGCCGGAGACCGGGTTATGGTATCAAGTGGTAAATGAGGGGGAACGCAAAGACAATTGGCTGGAGACTTCCTGTTCGGCACTATACACATATGCAATGTCAAAGGCATTACGTTTTGGATGGCTGGAGTCTGACTACGAAAAGCATGCAGAAAAAGGATACAGAGGTGTAATCAACACGGTGGAATTTGATCGAAACGGGAACTTAAATGTGCCGAGAATTTGTATCGGAACCTGTCTTGGTGACTATAAGTTTTATGTCAATCGCAGCACACAAACAAATATGCTGATCGGAGTAGGAGCTTTTTTATTGATGTGTAACGAATACGAG
>JAFSBP010000074.1 GCA_017437205.1 Lachnospiraceae bacterium | reverse complement strand
TGGATATGATCAATCGGCAGCGGACGGTGAAAAATGCTCAGTTGATGGAGCGGTTTGATATTTCAATTGAGACTGTTCGCCGCGATTTGGAGTATCTGGAGCAGCAGGGATATCTTCGGAGAGTTTACGGTGGTGCCGTTTTGGTCACATCATCCGGTGGTGAGTCGGAATATGCCGTCCGTACCCAGGATCATCTAGCGGAGAAAAATGCCATTGCCGAGGCGGCTGCAGCACTCATCTCCCCTCGCGACTCGATTTTCCTTGGCGTGGGAACGACGGTTCAGTCCATGGTTCCACATATGAAACAGTTGGGTGAATTTACTGTGTTTACGAATGCATTGCGCACTGCAATCGCGCTCAGCGATATTCCGGGATGTTCTGTTGTGCTGCCCGGAGGTCAACTGCGGGCAAAGGAGCTCACCTTGTCTGAGTTTCCCTCAGAGGAGAGTATTTCGCATTTCAACATAGATAAAGCGTTTATCGGGACCGGAGGACTGACGGAGGCGGGAATCACCGACTATCATATCGGTGAGGCTAAGCTTCATCGACAGTTGATCAAAAACGCAAAACAGTCGATTGCGCTGGTGGATTCCAGTAAGTTTGGTGTTCGGGCAATGACAAATCTTTGCACGCTGCAGGAAATTGATGTGGTAGTGACCGATGAGAAGGCACCGAAGCATTTGATTAATGTTTTGGAGAAGAACGGTGTTCAGATAGTAATAGCAAAAGTATAAACAGAAGATTTGAAAAATATGTGGGAGGACGTAGTTCATCGGACTATATCCTCCCGTTTTTTGCGTTGATTTCTAAATAAGCAAGTGTTTTGGAAGGAGAAAAACACAAAGATGAATATGTTGTGGCAATATTAAGAAAAAGACTTGCAAACATTGTGACAATATGATATGATGTTTTCGGCTGTTGCGGGAGAAAACTACTTTCGCAAAATTGGTGAATGAGTGATGAAAGGAAGGTACATTTGATGTTGAAAACTGATGTTGTAGTGATTGGTGCAGGTGCGGTTGGTTGTGCGGTTGCCCGTGAACTCTCCAAGTATGAGATTGATGTGATTGTGGTAGAAAAGAATGAGGATGTCGGAGGAGACGCGTCCAAGTCAAACAGTGCCATTATCCATACGGGATATGATGCCACTCCGGGGACACTGGAATCCCAACTGGTTGTTGCGGCAAACCCCATGTATGATGAGATTGCGAGAGATCTGGATGTCCCCTTTGCACGGATCGGAGCGATCCTACCGGCGATCACGCAGGAGCAGTACGAGAAACTGCCCGCGATCAAGGAGAAGGCGTTTAACAATCATGTGTATGATGTGGAGTTTAAGACCGGAGAAGAGCTTCTGGCAATGGAGCCGAATCTGAATCCGGAGGTTAAGGGAGGACTTTACATCCCCCGCGAAAGTATTATTGATCCCTTTATCCTTGTGCAGGCATATGCGGAGAATGCTCACGAAAATGGTGTGGAATTTCTTCTGAGTACGAAAGTGACAGGAATCAAAACGGAGAACGGCAAGATTAAGAGTGTTGAGACAACCGCAGGGGAGATTGAGACGCGCTATGTGATCAACTGTGCCGGCCTGTACTGCGATGAGATCGCCGAGATGGTAGGGAAGGCAGAGTATAAGGTGGTTGCGCGTAAGGGACAGTTTTACATATTGGACAAGAACACCTCATGTCAGGTAAATCATATTGTACTGCCGATACCTACAAAGGTAACGAAGGGTAAACTGATGTGTCCTACGATCCACGGGAACATGCTGGTCGGTCCCACTGCGGAGGATCAGGAATCCAAAACAGACAAATCTACATCGACGGAAGGGTTGAACAGTATCGCTGTCGATGTGAGAAATCTGGTGCCGGGTGTAAATTTGAGAGATACGATCACTCAGTACTCAGGACTTCGCCCTAACCGAAATCCGGAAGGATTACATTTTGATA
>JAFSBP010000073.1 GCA_017437205.1 Lachnospiraceae bacterium | reverse complement strand
TGCGTTATCAAGCAAATAATTTAGGTTGCTGACACTGGTTACGATTCTGTCATATCCGTTCTGAGCTGCTGTCATTAAGTCCGCACTGAAGTTTAAGGGACTTCTGTAATGTGCAGAAAGCATGAAGAAACGAAGCACCTGAAGATCGTATTTCTCGCTGATCTCACGTACCGTAAAGAAGTTTCCGAGAGACTTGCTCATCTTCTTGTTATCAATGTTCAGGAATGCATTGTGCATCCAGTAGCGTGCAAATTCCTTGCCATTGTACGCCTCGCTCTGTGCGATCTCGTTCTCATGGTGGGGGAAGATCAGGTCTTCGCCGCCGGCATGAATATCAATCTCATCGCCCAGATAACGCTTCGCCATCACAGAGCACTCGATATGCCAACCGGGACGTCCTTGGCACCAAGGAGACTCCCAGTAGGGCTCGCCTTCCTTCTTCAGCTTCCAGAGCACGAAATCCAGCTCATCCTCCTTACCATCAGTACCTGCCACCTTGATCGAGCGATGTCCGGACTGCAGATCGTCCAGATTCTTGTGGGAAAGCTTTCCGTAAGGCTTAAACTTTCTGGTGCGATAATATACGGTACCATCAGACACCGGGTATGCAAATCCCTTCTCAATCAGCCCGGAGATCATTTCCTGCATACCGCCGATTTCCAGTGTCGCCTTCGGGTGGGTGGTCGCAGGGCGGACATTCATGCCCTCCATATCCTTCTTGCACTCCGCGATATAACGCTCGGAAATCACGGAAGAATCCACGCCTTCCTCAACCGCCTTCTTGATGATTTTATCGTCCACATCGGTGAAGTTGGACACATAATTCACCTCGTAACCCTTGTACTCAAAATAACGGCGCACCGTGTCGAACACGATCATCGGGCGGGCATTTCCAATGTGGATAAAATTGTACACGGTGGGACCGCACACATACATCTTTACTTTTCCCGGCTCGACGGGAACAAACTCCTCTTTCATCTTAGATAATGAATTGTAGATTTTCATGATTAATAACTCCTTCTCTTCTCAACGATTTGCATCACTTCGGAGCAATAAACTCCTTCAGTGCCGCAATCTCCTCTTTTAGTTCCTTATTCTCCTGCTTCAAATGATTGATATCGTTCAAAATCGGGTCAGGCAGCGTTACCTGATCCATATCCATCCGAGGAATCTTCACATTGTCCCGCTTCACCACTCGACCCGGAACACCGACCACCGTAGAGTTCGGCGGAACCTCCTGTAATACGACAGATCCGGCTCCGATCTTTGAATTCTCTCCGATGGTAAACGAGCCAAGTATCTTCGCACCGGCGCTGACCATCACGTTATCTCCAAGAGTAGGATGGCGTTTCCCCTTCTCTTTTCCATTTCCTCCCAGGGTAACCCCCTGAAACAATGTCACATTGTCGCCGAGGATCGCCGTCTCACCGATCACTACGCCTGCGCCGTGGTCAATAAACAATCCCTTGCCGATGGTCGCGCCGGGATGGATCTCGATCCCGGTCTTGCGGACGCACCGCTGCGATATCCATCTGGCCAGAAAATAGTGTTTTTTGCAATAAAGTCTGTGTGCAGTGCGGTAATGCAGCATCGCCTTAAAGCTGGGATACAGCAATACCTCCATCGATGATTTTATCGCCGGGTCGCGCTCGCGTACAATAGCGATCTCGTCACGGACAAAACTGATTAAGCTCATATACCTTTTCCTCCCTGTTCCCGGATTTTCCGGATAAACAAAAAAACCTCATCTCTCACAAGAGACGAAGTTCATCCGCGGTTCCACTCTTTTAGGTGCAAAAGGCACCCACTCAATATCGTTAACGTCGATCAACCGTACACGGATACGACCACTTTCCCCGTGTCTGCTCCCGGATGCACTTCGCGAACTTCTGTCACGGGGTGGCTTTCAGCCGGTGACCGCCCCTCTCTGTGAGAAGAATATCCGTTACTCTTTCCGTTCATCGCATTTTTTCTTTATACCTACAGAATATGTGGTAAATGGATTTTTGTCAAATATCTGCAAAACCATTCTCACATAGACAGCGGATAACGGGAGTCGAACCCGCCTTTCCAGCTTGGGAAGCTAGCGTTCTACCGATGAACCATATCCGCACTTTAATTCAATCCCATTATACTCGCATCCTACGAATTCGTCAAGGCGTGCTCCAAATTTTTTTCAATCAGGAAACACGCCTTTTCTACATCATCTGCTACAATTACTAACTTTCAACCAATAATGCGACTGCCTTTGCCGCCATGCCTTCTCCACTTCCGGTAAAACTAAGCCCCTCCTCGGTGGTCGCCTTCACACTGACCTGATCCACGGAAATCCCTAAGGCCTTTGCCATATTTTCTGCCATCTGAGGACGGTAAGGCAATAGCTTCGGATGCTGAGCCACAATGATAGAATCAATATTACCTACGGAGTAACCTTTTTCTTTCAGCAACTCTCCCACTTTTTCCAACAGTCGGATGCTGGATATTCCTTTATACTCAGGATCAGTGTCCGGAAAATGCTGTCCAATGTCTCCCAGCGCAGCCGCGCCGAGCAGTGCGTCCATCACTGCATGAACTAACACGTCCGCATCCGAATGTCCCAGTAAGCCTTTCTCATAGGGGATTTCTACCCCGCCTAAGATCAATTTTCTATCTTCCACCAGACGGTGAACATCATAACCGATACCGATACGCATTTGCACTTCCTCCCGCGTCATAACTTTTTAGTAAAAAAACCTGTAGGTTTCTACCTACAGGTTTTCATCGTAGCGGAAGGGAGATTCGAACTCTCGACACCACGGGTATGAACCGTGTGCTCTGGCCAACTGAGCTATTCCGCCATAGATATGGGGCCTATAGGGCTCGAACCTATGACCCTCTGCTTGTAAGGCAGATGCTCTCCCAGCTGAGCTAAGACCCCATGACTTTTCCGTATTTCGGATTGCTTAGCCAGTATAACTGGAAACTTACAAATTGTCAAGCACTTTTTTCAAAAAAATTCTTTTCTTTTTCACAAAATGTGATATGATGGTACAAGAATCGTCATAAGAAAGGACAAGAGTACATTCCGATGACACATTTTATCGTAAATCCACAGTCCCGCTCCGGAAAAGGCGCGTCTGTTTGGGCCGAAGTAGAAAAACAGTTGAAATTGAAACATAACCCTTATGAATTACATATGACCACCTGCCAGGGTGATGCCGTCAAATTGGCGAGACAGTTGTCAAATAAAGCAAAGGAAACCGGAGAGACGATAAATATCATCGGTCTTGGCGGTGACGGAACATTGTGCGAGGTGTTAAACGGCCTCAATCTCTCTGACAAAGTAAATTTAGGCTATCTTCCCACCGGATCCGGAAATGATTTCGGCAGAAGTATGCACTACCCTTCCAATATTTTGACGATGGTGGAACGAATCACCGACGAGCCGGAAACGATGCCCATCGACTTTGGAACCGTAAAATTGGGAACGAAGCCGTTTGATGAAAACCGTTTTTCTGTGAGCTGCGGTATTGGCTATGACGCCGCGGTTTGCGATGCTCTGCTCACCAGCCGCGTGAAAACGTTTTTTAACTCGATCCATTTGGGCAAACTTGCGTATCTTGTTGTTGGCTTGATGGAGCTGTTTAAGATGAAGCTCTCTGACGGATATATGGTCGTTGACGGAAAACGGATTGAGTTGCAGAAGGTATCCTTCATCTCCTGCCATATCCAGCCCTTTGAGGGCGGAGGATTCCGATTTGCGCCCAATGCTTACGCACAGGACGGTTTGCTGGAGGTATGTGTAATGTCCGGCGGCAATAAATTTGCACTGATTCCCGTCCTTTTGAAAGCATTGTTCAAGGCTCGGTTAAACTCCCCCTATGTGCACCATTACAGCTGCAAAAAGGTGTATATCCACATGGACACTCCCCGCTCTACCCACACTGACGGAGAAGTTCACGGACCTCAGACCGATATCACTGTCGCTGACAGTGGTCAGAAGATTAATTTTATTAAGATTTGATTTTCGCAAAGAGGAGGCGCTGCCAAAAACAGCTCCTCCCCTTTTACATCTCATCTTTAGGAATATGGATTTAGAACTCCAAACTTGCAATCACTTCTTTCAGCACTGTAGCACTGTTCACCAGTCTCGCCTTCTCTTCCTCGGTCAAAGGAAGCTCCAATCTTCCATTCACACCGTTCGGTCCGATCTCAGTCAGAATACTGATCGCCACTTCCTCAATGCCATACTCCCCGTGCAATACGGTGGAGACCGTGGTCACAGACTCATAAGGCGCCAAAATTAAGCGGCACAGACGAGATACAGAGACCGCAATCGCGTAATTGGTCGCACCCTTATTGGCAATGATGCGTCCGCCGGACTTGTGTACATATTCTTCCACTTCTGCGCGGTCCAGATTTTCGGTTCCCTTTTTCTTTGCAATTTCACTGTTCATGTACTCGTCTATCTTAATACCTGCAATATTGGCCACAGACCACGGAACAAACGCAGAGTCACCGTGCTCACCAAACACATGGCCATGCACATTCTTCTGTGCTACTTTAAAATGCTCTGAAAGTTTGGAACGCAGTCTGGCGGTATCAAGAGCCGTACCGGAACCAATGATCTGACTCTCCGGCAGGCCGGAAATCTTCGTAAATACGTAAGTCAATACGTCAACCGGATTGCTGACAATCACATAGATGGCATTCGGCGCATATTTCACGATCTGAGGGGTAATACTCTTTAAAATATTTACATTTGTCTGCGCTAAGTCGATACGTGTCTGTCCGGGTTTTCTAGCCACGCCGGAAGTAATAATTACGATATCTGATCCTTCTGCATCCGGATAATCCCCTGCATACACATTGATCGGTTCCTGAAATGCGGTTCCCTGAACGATATCCATCGCCTCACCTTCCGCTTTTCCCTTCACAATATCGATCAAAACGATTTCTGATGCGATTGACTGATTTGACAGGGTGTATGCGATCGTTGATCCTACTGCTCCTGCTCCGATTACTGTAATTTTGTTTCCGCCCTTATTACACATAGTTTACTCTCCTTGCTACACATGCTGTCTTTTTTGTTAAACAAATAATTAACGAGGTACATTGTAGCACCTCGTTAAATCCATGTCAATACCTTTTGTTATTTTTTTGTCACTTTATCGTCACCTAATTATTCTGCCACTTTTTCTGCTCTCTTTGCTCAATCAACCACACAACTCCAATAATCATCAAACTGGATACGATCACTGTCGTGTACATCATGACCTCTGTCTGGAAAAGGAAATCGAATATGGACGTCTCTGATATCAAAATACCAAGCGCATTAGCTCCGATGTGGAACAAAATCGGTGCCAACAAAGTGTGAAAACGCTCATATACATAAATCATCAATAAGCCAAGTGCAAATGCATAAACTGCTTGAAGAAAATTGCCATGATACAGGCCAAATATAAGTGACGCAACGATGATTGCATGTTTCTTCTTCATGAACTCGGTGAGCTGAGTATACATCAATCCACGGAAGATCAGCTCCTCCACGATCGGTGTCAAAATTGCCAACGCAACCAGTTCCAAGACTACATTTCCCTGATACATTATCTCCGCAATCTTATCATATTCATCTGACACCTGATATAGACCGCTGAGTGAAATCATTCCGTTTCCGGCGTAAGATGCAATCGCGCCAAACAATGTGACAAACACCATCCATACCGGAACCCGCTCCGGCGCCGGGGATACGAACCCTATCTCTGCTTTTCTCTCACGATCCTTTCGCAGATAAATCATAAGAATCGGCAGTGTCAGCAGTGCAGACAAGCCTTGAATCTCAACCATATGCTTATAATACTCTTCCTCCGCTCCGAGGATCAGATTTTCCAGCTGCTCCAAACCGGCAGTCGGATCTAACTGACCGACCATACCCATTACAACAATCATTGTCACTATCGTTCCGACCAATGTCGTAATTGCCGTATATGTCAATGAAGGGTATGCCAATCTCCAAATTCGCTTTCCCATACTTTCCTGATATTTTTCCATTTATATTGCCTTTCTTTTTTTAAAGATTCTTTTCAAAGCATACCATATTTTTTTAAAAATGCAACTAAATATTATTGAATGTCCCCCCATTTTAATTAAATTTATATAAACAAGATAATCCTCACACAACAATAATGCCCCCAAAAGCAATACGCTTCTGAGGGCAATAATCGCAAATATTCAGTTTTAATCAGCCATAATTAGAACAGGTTAGCCGGAACAAAGAAGTACAGGCAGAACAGCAGTGCTACAATGATAGCAACTACCGAAACCTTCCATACAGGCTTCTCGCCTTCCTTCTTCACAGCATACTTGATGCTCTCAACTACATACGCGATGATCTCCATAATGGTGTAGGAAAGAAGACCTACGCCAATACCCTTCGTAATAGAGTAGGAAAGAACCATAATTACGATGGTAAGGAAAGCCGCGGTTGCATTGATCGCATTGTCAAAGTTAATGCTCTTTACATTGCTCTTCATCATGAGAACACCAACGTAGATAAGTGCGGATGCGGTTGCTGCAGAAGGAATCGCTGCGAACAAAGGCAGTGCAAACATAGCGAGGAAGAACATAACAGCAGTCGTAAATGCGGTAAGACCGGTTCTTCCGCCTGCGGATACACCGGCACCGGACTCAACGAAAGTGGTAACGGTGGAAGTACCCAGCATAGCACCTGCACAGGTAGCAACTGCATCACTGACCATGATCTTTCCGTAGTTGTGAGGCTTATCATTCTCATCAGAGAGAATACGGTTTCCACCACAGCATCCTACGATGGTTCCCATGGTATCAAACATATCGATCATGCACATGGTGATGATGATCATAATCACGGTAAATACGGATACGCCTTCAGGAGCAAGTCCGGACTTAAATACCTCTGTAAATGAGAAGAACACGCTGTTCTCTCCTGCAAAGTAGTTTCCAAAGTTCTCCCAGAACTTCCAGGAAATGTCGCCGTTTCCTGCAAGAACGGAAAGATCGGTAACGCCAAGGGGAACACCAACGATGGTAGCACCCAAAATACCCAAGATAACGGAACCCTTAACATTCAGCTTATCAAGGATAGCGATAAGGAACAGACCGATAAGCGCAACTACTGCAGACTTCGCTGTTTCCCAACTGGTAAAGTTAACAAGGGCAACCTGAACGTACTGATCTGCAACGATAATTCCTGCGTTCTGGAAACCGATGTACGCGATAAACAGACCGATACCTACAGAGATAGCGCCTCTTACCGCAACAGGCATACCGTCAAATACAAGTTCACGGAAAGTCTTACCCTTAATTTTGATTACAGAAAGAGCAAGGAATACCAGACCGGAAATGAGAACGAGCGCAAATGCCTGTCCATTAGAAAATGCCACGCCGTATCCCCATCCGCCGATGATACCGCCGAGCATGGAGTTAAGTCCCATACCGGAAGCCTGAGCAAGAGGCATCTTAGCGAGGAACGCCATCAACAGCGTACCAACGATAGCACCCAGCGCGGTTGCAATAAATACAGCTGACCAGTACGGACTTCCCGCTCCGACGATCTGCATCGGATTTACGGTCAAAATGTACGCCATCGCAAGGAATGTAACGATACCTGC
This sequence comes from Lachnospiraceae bacterium, assembly GCA_017437205.1. GTDB lineage: Bacteria > Bacillota > Clostridia > Lachnospirales > Lachnospiraceae > RGIG423. Next base: position 10,995 of record JAFSBP010000073.1, on the reverse strand, counting down.
AATGATCTCTGTTCTGACGCTTGTCTGCTTCTTCTCCGGGTCAAAGCCGACAAGTTTTGCAAATTTGTTCATAGAAACCCTCCTTATTTCGTGCTTTGCGCACAGATTTTGCCATTATATTATCACATCTTCCTTTTATATGCAACATTTTTCGGCAAAACATTAAAGTTTTATTAATTTTTCCTTTCATATTTTCCGACTCTGTACTCAAACTTCCCTCTCCCGAATATACTGTAACCGACAAACTTCTTCAGGTAAATTTCATGCCCAATTCATCCATTCCCGCCCAAAGCAATTTGGTCGATATCGGCTACCTTCAGGTTCAAACACTCTCCGAGGAAAACCAGTTTCCCATTCAGGATGCCCGTGTGGCAATCTCCTACACCGGACAGCCGGACAGTGTCATTGAAACGCTGGAAACCGACAGTTCCGGCCAAACGGAAACCATTGCCCTTGAGACACCTCCACTGGAATACAGCGAGACCCCTGGCTCCCCGCAGCCCTATTCCGAGTATACACTGTCAATCACTGCCCCCGGTTTTGAACCGTTGACGATTTCCGGTACCGAGATTCTGCCCACCGCAAATGCAATCCAAGTTGCACGTCTTCGCCCTCTGAGAGATGCCATCGGCGACTCTGAAACGGTGGTGATCGGCCCGCACACCCTCTATTATCAATATCCGCCGAAGATTGCCGAGGCTGAGATCAAGCCGATCCGTGACACCGGAAGCATTGTGTTAAACCGCGTTGTCGTCCCGGAATTTATCGTTGTCCACGACGGTGTTCCTACCGACAACTCTGTCCAAAATTACTATGTTCCGTTCCGGGACTACATCAAAAATGTGGCCTCCAGCGAAATTTACGCCACTTGGCCCAGGTCTACGATCACCGCTAATGTGCTGGCGATTCTCTCGTTTACCTTGAACCGTGTCTATACTGAATGGTATCGCAATCAGGGCTATAATTTCACCATTACCTCCTCCACCGCTTACGACCACAAGTGGATCTTTGAGCGAAACATTTATGAGAATATTTCCGTGATCGTCGATGAAATCTTCAATAATTATCTCTCCAGACCGGATGTAAAACAGCCCATTCTCACTCAGTACTGCGACGGACGAAACAGCCAGTGCCCGGGGTGGTTGACACAGTGGGGGAGTAAGGCTCTCGGCGATCAGGGTTACTCTCCCATCGAAATTCTTCGCTATTACTACGGCGACGACATGTACATCAATACCGCTGAGCAGATTGCCGGTGTTCCGCTTTCCTGGCCCGGCTCACCTCTTGATATCGGCTCCTCCGGTGCCGATGTTCGGGGCATTCAGGAACAGCTCAATGCCATCGCCTCCGTCTACACTGCAATTCCGTCACTGGTTCCCGACGGAATCTTCGGGGAAAACACACAAAATTCCGTCCGCACCTTTCAGTCCATCTTCGGATTGCCGCAGACCGGCATTGTTGATTTTGCGACATGGTACCGGATCTCCGCAATTTACGTGGCTGTGACGGGAATCGCAGAGTTAAGCTGATTCATTATAAACCGAAAAGCCTGTCGGTTCAACACCGCAGGCTTTTCGTACATTCACATCTTCAATTTTTCGAGTATTTCCCGTTTATAGTCCAAAAACTCTCCGGTCAGGTTAAAGTCTTTTTCTCTGGGCTTTCTTTCCCTAATGATGATCTCATCGGTGATCTTCCCCGGCTTTCCTCCCATCAGATAAATTCGGTCCGAGAGCAAAATAGCCTCGTCAATATCATGCGTGATAAATAACGTCGACAGCCGTATCTGCTCCATGATGTTCAGATACCATGCGTGCATTGAATTTTTCGTCAGCGTATCCAATGCACTAAACGGCTCGTCTAACAGTGCCACACCGTCGGAAAAAAGATAGGTGCGAAGCAATGCTGCCCTCTGGCGCATTCCCCCCGAAAGCTGATGAGGATACTTTTTCTCTGTCCCGTCAAGACCAAATTCCTCAAAATAAGCCCCTACTTTTTTTCTGGCCTCACGTTTTTTTTCTCCCTTGATCAGCAAGGGAAGGGCCACATTGTCCTCGATTGTGCGGTAAGGCAGCAACAGATCCTTCTGAAGCATATAGCTGATTTTTCCGGGCTTCCCGGTAATTTCCTCTCCGTCCAGATAGACCGCCCCCTGATCGGGACTACTCAACCCGGCAATCACATTGAACAGTGTTGTCTTTCCGCCGCCGCTGATGCCGAGCAAAGATACAATCTCGCCTTGATGTAGCTCAATTGATATGTTTTCGATGATTTTCTTTCCCTCAAAGGACTTCGACACCCCTCGAACCTTTAACTCTGCCATATTCACTCCTTATTCAGGCAAATAATCGTTGGTAAATCCTACATTCTCCGGCAATTTGGGATCTGATAATCCCTTCTCATTGAGCCAGTTATAAAACGCATTCCAACGAGCCGGATCGATATATCCCCAGCGCTCCACTTCGGCTTTATACTGTGCAGATAGGTACTTTTGGCTTGCCAATACCAGTTCCTTATCCAGTTCAGGAGCAGCCTTGCAGAGAATGTCTGCCGCTTTCTCGGGGTCTGCAATCGCATCCTCATATCCCTTCGCCAGTGCTGCCAAAAAAGCCTTCGCGGTCTCCGGATTCTCCTCCAGAAACGTATTGCTGCTGATCACCACGGGCGTATAGTAATCCAAGACCGGATCAATGTCTGCAAAGGCAAAATAATCCGTATCAATCCCCGCAAGTTCAGTCTTCACACCTGCCCAGCCGTAAAAGATCCAGATTGCATCCACTGATTTCGTCTTAAGTGCTGAAACCTCATCTGTCACCGTACTGGGTATCAGTTCTACTTTACTATAGTCTCCTCCGTCGGCCTCCACGACCTTGCGGATGGTCTCTAACTCAATCGGGCCTTCCCAGGTTGCGTATTTCTTTCCTTCCATCCCCTTCGGGGTCTCCATACCCTCGCCCTTGCGGGAGATGATTCCTGAAGTATTATGCTGGATCAATGCTGCCACAGCAGACACCGGCAGCGCATTGTCGCCTACCAGCGCAGGTGCAAGACTATCCTGGAAGGACACTCCAAACTGTGCCTTTCCCGATGCCACCAACACCTCCGCTCCGCCTTCAGGCGGCTGAACGATCTCCACGGAAAGTCCTGCATCCGCAAAGTATCCCTTTTCCTGAGCCACATACAGCCCGGTATGGTTCGTGTTCGGTGTCCAATCCAGCACAAACGTAATTTTGGTAAGTTCTTCTCTATTTTCATCTGTTTCCTTATTTGTGTTACCGCAACCGGTGACTGACATCATCAGCACCAGCGCAAAGAAAAGCGCCAAGATTTTTTTCATTTTGTCTCCTTTCTGTCGTCCCAAGGCATGCATTTCTTTTGCAGCAGATCCACGCCCCACATCAACAGCAAGCTGATGATAGAGATCAGAAAAATCACTGCAAACATTTTGTCAAAGGCATATGCCTTTTTTACTCGCGTCATATAAACTCCCAGACCAGAGAATCCTCCCAGCCACTCAGAGATCACCGCGCCAACCACAGCGTAGGACGCAGAGATCCGCAGACCGGAAAAGAAAGCCCCCAGTGCTCCCGGAAATTTAATATGCCAGAATATCTGTCGCCGACTCGCCCCCATGGAGCGGAGCAGATTGATCGCATCCGGATCTGCAGAGCGAAAACCGTTTAAAAGTCCCACTGTGATCGGAAAAAAAGTGGTCAGTACGACCAGAATTACCTTCGGTGTCATCTCGTACCCGAACCACAGGACCAAAAGTGGAGCGATCGCCACAGTTGGAATCGTTTGTGTCAATACCACCAACGGGTAAAACGCCTGATAAACACGTGAAAAGCGGTCCATGAGAACGGCCGTCACAAATCCCAATGACACGCCGAATAACAGCCCCAAAAATGCCTCTTTCAGGGTCACCGCAGTATGTTCCATCAATACAGGAAACTCTTTAATCAATGCCTTCACAACGCTCACCGGAGACGGGAGCAGATATCCTTCCACCAGTCCTGTGGCTGAAGCCAGCTGCCAAATGATCAATATCACCGCAATGGCTGCCAACGTCCACAGTTTACCGGTGGTGCTTCGTAACTTTCTTTTCAATGGTAAGTACATCTCCTTCAGGTTTATAGCTAACCTTTACATATGCCGCAACGCTGGGCGCGCCTGCACGGATCGCAATGTGCTGACATTCTTTCACAATATCCATCAGCTGATCATAATCGCCTTCAATGGCGGTCTCGCAGGGTCCAACATAATAGTTGAGTCCGGTGCTTTTAATATAATCAATCACCTCATCAACAATACGGATCAGTTCCTCATCATCGGAAACCTGAGGCAACACCTGAATTGCTACACTTGCATTCATGATTCGTTCTCCTTTTCTGACAAAATATTCAAATTGAAAGGGTTTGCCGGGGGTATGTGTAACAAAGCCGTGCAGTCTGGCGCCTTGGCTGCCCGACTCGCTGTTATAAACAAAACCGCCCGGACAACTCCGAGCGGTAAAATAACATCAATAAGACGATACGTTCCTACGCTGGCATTATCCAGATCAGGTTCCAGGGTCGAGAACATACGGTCCTCCTCTCAGCCGGACTTCATCCAGCCCCCCTTTTCAATTTGTGTATAGTCTACAACTAATTCCATGAAATGTCAACCAATTTTTTTCCTTTCCCCCCGCCGTCCAAAATTTCATTCGATATTCTTTGCATTTTTTCTACGGTTATGTTACAATGAATTGCGACAAAAAATGACCTATATTCAGAAAGTGAGTTCTTATGAATAAAAAAGATATCCTTGAAATCCGAAAACAATTCACCCCCGAACGTTGCTGCATCAACCGCATCTGCGGCTGCTACGTTGATCACGAAAAGACAAAGAAGTTTGTCTCAAAGGCAGCATTCCTCTCCCTCCCCGAGGAGGAAGAATTTAAATATTTCACCCTATTTAAGCAGACATTATCCGGAACTCCCGGAAAGAACCTTGTCTACATGGATTTTCCCACCGACGCAGAGATGCCGGACGGCACCCAGGACTTCCTGATGAAGCTGCGCGCCAGCAAACTGGATGACGATATGCTGGTGGAGGAATTTTATGACCGCATCATTGAGTCCTTCCACTACGGTGAGAACTACTATATTATTCTGATCCACGGTACATACGATATTCCCGGAAAATCAAGTGACGGCCTGGAAATGTATGATGCCTCAGATAATGTCTACGACCACATCCTGTGCAGCATCTGCCCGGTGAATATGAGCAAGGCGGGGCTTGCCTACAATGAGGTGGAAAATGTGATTGAGAACCGAATTCGCGACTGGGTAGTTGAGGCTCCGATGCGCGGCTTCCTTTTCCCGGCCTTCGTGGACAGAAGCGCTGACATCCATCAGGTGATCGCTTACGCAAAGAATCCTGAGGATGAACAGCCCGACTATCTGGAAAGAATCCTGGGCGCAGCTGTCCCCATGACACCGAAAACCCAGAAATCCACATTCAATATCATTCTGGCGGAGACGCTGGGTGACGAGGGCGATTATGAAGCGATCTGCAACATCCACGAGCAGATCAACGAGCTGATCGAGGAACAAAAGGACAATCCAGAGCCCTTAGTGCTCTCCAAGCCCGATGTTCGCCGCATCCTGTCCATGAGCGGTGTGGACGAGGACAGACTGGATCACTTTGAGCAGGTGTACGACGAGGAAGCCGGGGAGCGCACCGAGCTTCTGGCTAACAACATTGCCGTCACCAAAAAATTTGAGATTGAAACTCCTGACATCATTATAAAAGTCAGCCCGGATCGAGCTGACTTGATTGAGACACGTGTAATTGACGGACGTCAATGTCTAGTCATTGCCGTGGATGACCATATTCAGGTCAACGGCATCAATGTGCGGACGATCGCACAGAAAGCGGAAACGTCCGAAGAATAGTATTCTATGAAAATAGTTCTCTCACCCGAAGGCTGTCCTTTTCCACCTGGCATTGGACGGCCTTCAGCGATTCCATCCGCTCCACCGGCCGCAGATATTCATATATCTCCAACCGGATCTCCTGTCCGTAAATCTCCCTGTCGAAATCCAAAATGAGTGTCTCCACCGTGATTTCCTCCCGGTCATCCACCGACGGTCGGGTTCCCACATTGGTCACTCCGAGAAACGATTCGTCTCCAATCAGGACGCGGCTGGCATAAACACCCGGCACCGGAAGTTCATCCTCTGATTTCACAGAAAGATTCGCCGTCGGCATTCCCACGGTCCTGCCTTTTGCCTGACCGTGTACCACCTTTCCCTTAAGACAACATAACATCTTATCCATCAAATTATCCCCTTCATTACCAGCAGGATCAAAACGCCTGTCACTAAAAATACCAGAACAACCGGAAGCACCGCCAGCTTTTTTGTACCGGAGCCGCCTGTCTTTGTCTCAGGAATCAGTGACGCTTTTCTCAGCCCACGAACCACCGGTTTATAAAGAAACAGCGTCAACGCCGCGTTCATCACGCCCTTAAACAGGTTAAAGGGCAAAAATGCGGGCAGCAAAAGCGCTTCCACTGCTTCTCTCGGCTGTCCCATATAAATCGGAGTGATCAGATAATTCCACAAAAGCATCACCGGAACCATCACGCAGACGCCGGCAACGAGTCCCATGACCGCGCCTCGCATACTGTGCTTCTTTTTATATACCCACGCAGCGACACAGGCAAAGGAACAGGTAGACAGCACATTCATCAAAAGCCCCCAGAGACCGGTTTCACTGATCGTAAATAATTCAACCAGAGACACCACCACCGAAATAATCAGCGAGGCCACAGGTCCGAAAATCAGTCCTCCGATGGTGATTACCACATCCTTCGGCTCATATTTCAAAAACAGTACCACAGGAATCCGCAGAAAAAACACTGCAACATAGGCAATTGCGCTGAGCATTCCCAGCGTAACGATTTGTTTCACTTTATCATTCATCAATTCTTCCTCCTATATGTATTAAAAACAAAAATACCTAAAGACGAAACGTCCTCAGGCATCACATACGCGCACGCAGCAAAAAAGACCGCGCCCATCTTCTTCCATCCAGACTGTACTGTCGGTTTTGGAATCTCACCAAATCCTGCGCTCTCACGCTCGCGGACTCATCCTTTTAATGCTGCAATCTGTGCTCATCAAAGGCTTACCGCCGGTCGGGAATCTCACCCTGCCCTGAAGACATTTTCTTTTTCAATTCACCGTTACTATACCATTGGCCTCCTCTGCTGTCAAGATACTTTTCCATAACTGGAAACTCATTGTGAAAATACGTGAAAATGGCATCTATTTTTTTATATTTTCCGTCATTTTTTCGCTTGACTTTATTACTTTAAAGCGTTATACTTTAAAGCAACAAAATCTTCAAATCTACATAAAGGGAGAAAAGAAAGATGAAACGTAAATTACTTGCAGTATTTTGTATCATGATGATGGTCATTTCCATGACCGCCTGCCAGAAAAAAGATGACAAATATGTGATCGGTATCTGCCAGCTGGTAACTCACGATGCGCTTGATGCGGCGACCAAAGGGTTCAAAGATACTCTGATCGCTGAGTTTGGCGATAAGGTTGTCTTCAAAGAGCAGAACGCAGCAAATGACGCTGCAATGTGCGGTACCATCGCAACCACATTTGTTTCAGAAAATGTAGACCTGATCATGGCAAATGCAACTCCTGCTCTTCAGGCAGCTGCCGCTGCGACCGGTGATATCCCGATCCTTGGAACCTCCGTTACCGAGTATGGTGTTGCACTGAGTCTGAAAGATTTTAATGGTACCGTTGGCACCAATGTTTCCGGAACCTCCGACCTTGCTCCTCTGAAGGATCAAGCAGCCATGGTTAAGGCATGGTTCCCCGAGGCAAAGAATGTAGGTCTTCTCTACTGCTCCGGCGAAGCTAACAGCCAGTATCAGATTGATGTCATGGAAACCGAACTGAAGGCTTTAGGCTACACCTGCACCCGCTACTCTTTCACCGACACTAACGATGTTGCACAGGTAACCCAGAACGCAGCCGCAAACAGCGATGTGATCTATGTTCCCACCGATAATACCGTTGCTTCCAACGCAGCTTTGATCGATGGCATCTGCCAGCCCGCAAAGGTTCCGATCATTGCCGGCGAGGAAGGTATCTGCAAGATCGCAGGTGTTGCTACCCTTTCCATCAGCTACTATGACTTAGGCGTAGCTACCGGTCAGATGGCGATCAAGATTTTGAAGGGCGAAGCAAAGATTGAGGAGATGCCCATTGAATACGCTACTGCCACTGCTAAGTACAACGCTGATATGTGTGCAGCACTCGGAATCACTCCTGTTACAGGTTACGAAGCAATTAAGTAAAAACGATTATTTCACAGCGGGAAAGGAACTCCCTTCCCGCTGTGTTTATCTGTCATGAAATGGAGGACAATACATTTATGATGAGTTTTATCAACGCATTCCCCGGCTCTGTTGCCCAAGGCCTCATCTGGGGAATCATGGCAATCGGTGTCTATATCACCTACAAACTTCTTGATATCGCAGATTTGACCGTCGACGGTTCCTTCTGTACCGGCGGTGCTGTCTGTGCTGTGATGATTGTGTCCGGACAAAATCCCTGGTTCGCAATTCTCTGTGCCGTATTGGTCGGCATGCTGACCGGCCTAGTAACCGGTTTTTTCCACACTACCTGCGGAATCCCCGCCATCCTCTCCGGAATCCTCACTCAACTGGGACTGTGGTCCATCAATCTGGCGATTATGGGTATGAAGGCGAACCAGTCAATGAACGTTAATGTTCACCCTTTGATTGTCTCCCTCCGTTACTTAAGCGATGTGAGCAAAGGAAACCGTCCGTTTTATCAGCATCCAATTTTTGTTGTCGGTTTGTTCACTTTGGTTGTGATTGCTATTCTCTATTGGTTTTTCGGAACTGAGCGCGGCGCATCCATCCGTGCCACCGGAGCCAACGAAAACATGGCTCGCGCACAGGGAATCAACACAAATCTGAACAAAGTACTTGGACTTATGCTCTCTAACGGCCTTGTCGCTCTCTCCGGTGCGCTTTTAGCTCAGTATAACAGTTTCGCAGACATTAACATGGGACGCGGTGCCATCGTTATCGGTTTAGCTGCAGTGATCATCGGTGAGGTAGTATTCAGCAAACTCTTTACCAACTTTGCGCTGAAACTGCTTGCCGTATCCCTCGGCGCGATTATCTACTATGTAGTAATTCAGGCAGTAATCAGTTTTAGTAACATTGATTCCAACTACATGAAACTGATTTCCGCCGTTATCGTTGCAATCTTCCTGACCGTACCTAATCTTCGTGCAAAAGGAATGTTCCAATCAAAAAAAATTCATAAGGGAGGTGCCTGAACATGCTCGAAATCAATAATATCTGCAAAACCTTCAATGCAGGAACAGTAAACGAAAAGAAGGCACTGAAAAACCTCTCTCTTACCTTAAAGGACGGCGAATTTGTCACCGTCATCGGAGGCAACGGCGCAGGCAAAAGTACCATGCTCAATGCCGTTGCAGGTGTATACGGCGTTGACTCCGGCTCCATCATTATTGACGGAATCGATGTCACCCATCTTCCCGAGTACAAGCGCGCTAAATACATCGGCCGCGTTTTCCAGGACCCCATGATGGGCACTGCCGCTACCATGCAGATTGAGGAAAACATGGCACTGGCAGCCCGCCGCGGCAACCCCCGCACGCTTCGCTCCGGTATCACAAAGGCTGAACGTGCAGAATATCAAAAGGCACTGGCTGAACTTGATCTTGGCCTTGAGGATCGTCTGACCGCGAAAGTCGGTCTCCTCTCCGGCGGACAACGACAGGCATTGACCCTTTTGATGGCCACCCTGCGCAAACCGAAGCTTCTTTTGCTGGACGAGCACACAGCGGCACTGGACCCCAAAACCGCACAGAAGGTATTGGATGCCACCGACCGTATTGTCGCCCAAAACAATCTGACCACGTTGATGATCACCCACAACATGCGTGACGCCATCGCTCACGGCGACCGCCTCATCATGATGTACGACGGACACATCGTGGTAGATGTATCAGGGGAGGAAAAGAAAAACCTCACCGTAGAACAGCTGCTTGCACTATTCAGCCAGGCCAGCGGTTCCGATGAGGCGGACGACAAACTTCTCTTATCCTAATGACATTCCCTTTTCATCTTTCATTTTCCTTAAATGGGCGCCGAGTCTCTTTATCGGCGCCCACTCTTTTTTTACGCAGCTTATCTTTCAATATATTTAGGCCACACATAGCCCTCCCTGCCATCACCAATGCGAACCTTATACCATATATCTCCGTCCGAATCAGGCGCTTCACCAATTACAGTAACCGAATAAATCACACCAATCACCTCGCCATTGGGTGTCTCACGCACATTTAGTTCTTCTGCCCCGACAATCCTTGCCTTCCACTCCGGATAATCCTCCGGTTCATCCCCGACGCCAAAATACTCCGCGATCACTCTCGCTTCCGCCGCTGCGAGCCTCTCCAGATTCTTATCATCAAGGAGCCATCGAACAATCCGGCTGTTGGTGTGAAATGAGTGTTCCAAAAGAATCGCCGGAACACCAACCGACACGGCCCCTCTGATCACTCCGTAGTAATCCAGCTCGCGGTTTTCATCCTCATCGAACCTTCTGGTAGCAACCCGCCCGTTCTGTTCGGTTTCCATTACTTTCGCCACCATCTCTGAGAGAAGTTTTCCCAGCTCATCCGCACTGCCGTTTAGCGGCACAAATGCTAACGGATAATCGACGTTTTCATCCATAGTATAGGAAGCAACTGCATTAGAATGAAGTGAGAGAAACAAATCGCATCCCTTTGCAACCAGCCCGCGAAGTTCAACGCCCAAATTTACCTCCTGCTTTGCGCGGGTCTGAATCACTTCAAATCCATACCTCTCTAACTGCTTTTTCAATAAAAGATGTAACTCCCACATCCGTTCGCTCTCGTAGT
>JAFSBP010000072.1 GCA_017437205.1 Lachnospiraceae bacterium | reverse complement strand
GCTACAAGACTTTCCCTCTGGCTCAGCTTTGCTACATCAAGAAGCACCAGCCGGAGGTTCTGAAAAACTGCAGCGCAGTCTGCATGAGCACCGAATATTTATATTATGTATTGACCGGCAAGTGGGGAATCAGCTCCTCCGCCGGAACGCCGTTCTTCTTTATTGATCAGGAGAAAGGCTGTTATATCAGTGAATTGTTGGAAAAGTTGGAGCTTGATGAGAGCAAGTTCCCGCCGGTGATGCCTGCGGGAAGCGTTCTGGGCGGCATCACAGAGGACATCGCAGAAAAGTGCGGTCTGCCCGCGGGAACCCCTGTGATCTTAGGAACCTTTGATCATCCTTCTGCGGCCAGAGGCGTTGGTGTCTTAAAGGAGGGCGAGCTTTTGCTTTCCTGCGGAACTTCGTGGGTGTGCTTCTTCCCCATCGCTTCCAGAGAGCGGGGAGTGAAGGCGCGTCTGCTGATTGATCCATTCCTCGCTCCGAAGGGCGGCTGCTGGGGAGTGATGTCCTCCGTGGCCAGTGTTTCCGCAAAGATTCAGAAGTACGTATATCGCTACATCGACGATTCACCGAAGGCGTTCGAGATGCTGTCCGCACTGTGCGCACAGAGCGAACCCGGTGCGCATGGCCTGAAGATCAGCCCCATCGAGGAGCCGGACGATGAGCGAATTTTGAGCTACCCGAAGGCGGACATCGCCAGAGCCATCATGGAGGGAACGGTAGGGCTTTTGAAGGAGCGCCTTGACCGTCTGGCAGCGCAGGGAATCACCGCCGAATCCGCAGTGATGGTGGGCGGCCCTTCCGAGGATCCCATGTGGAGAAAACTCATTGAGGAAATCTGCTGCATGCCGGTGCGCGTCATCCACGCGGCCTTCGCCGGAGCAGTGGGCGCGGCAGTGCTCGCCGGAATCGGAGCGGGCGTGTATAAGGACGAGGCAGATGCACAGAGGGTGTTTGGGCAATTATAATTGTAAAAATTTGATTAAGAGGAGTGTAATGAAATGAAAAAAGTATTAGCGATTATTTTAGCTGCTATTCTTATGGTGACATCAGCCGGACATGTGATGGCAGCAACTGAGGGAATAGAAGAGAATGTATTCAGTGCTATTGCAACATCAGAAAGAGTGTCAGGCGATGGAGTATATTCGGAAGCAAGTTATGAGGGGTTTGATTTGACATGGGAAAATAATGGGGAGAGAGATTTCTTGATGTCGGCCACAAATGAAAAGGGTACAGTATATTTTCAGTATGACGTGAATGGATATCGCACATCGAAGATAAATGCTGACGGAGAAGAGACAGTATTTGTCTATGATGATGGCAATCTTGTCTTTGTACAGAGAGGAACTCATTTTTTGGAGTATATCTATAATACAGAAAATAAGTTAACAGAAGTTGTTATTGATAACACAAGTTATGCCTGTGTGTTGGAGGGGAATTCTGTATATCAATTGATTAATGATGAGGGAAATCTTGTAGTACAATATGAGTATGAAAATGAACGGGTGGTTTCTGTTTATGGTTGTAATGAACGAGGAGTTTTGGTGGACAAGACGAATGAAAAAACATTTGTCGGGAATCTGAACAAGGTTACATATAATTCCTACTATTTTGATGAGGAAACAGGTTGGTATTATCATGGGCGATATATTGATGTGGATGGTCATCGTTTTGTAGACGGAATTGATGTTGCAGTAGATGAAATATTACAAAGGTTTGAGAACTCACGACTGATCAATGATTTGTTTAAAAAGGGTTATCAGATGTATAGTGAATTGATAAAAAATGCCAATTTCGGTTACTCAATCAATGATACATCAAGCGATTGGTACGCAGATCTATCCGATGTTGAACTATATGCAAGATTGATTTATGGAGAGAACCCATATGAGGGAGTATTAGCTGACGAGAGATGTGCAGTAGCCTGGGTATTGTGGAACCGTAAAGTAAAAGATGGTTATGGCGGAGATACATTGAGAGCCGTGGCTACGAATTCAGGAGCATTTTTGGCAATCGGGGCAGGTAAGTATTCAGAGAATGCGCGTATCCCTGGGACAGCAGGTGGAGCATGGAGTAATGCGGTGGCTTATGCATGTCTGATTTATTGTGCGGAGACGGGAGGTTATAGTGATCCGACCAGCGAATTGGAGGAAGCGATGCCTCGACCTTTGGGAATAACAGCGAATCACACATTTTTTAGCAACTATCATTCATCTTTGGCAAAATTAAATGCCGGTAAAACGCTAGATTCAGCAGTAATTGCAGGCTATGGTAGCGTAGGCTCGTCTGCGTGGATGCTTGAAGTGTCCTATAGTGAGTATATTGACATTTTGTATGAAGAAACTGGAGTGGACATTGAAGAAGGACGTGGTTCTGCTGAGTTTAAGGGAAAGGTGAATG
>JAFSBP010000071.1 GCA_017437205.1 Lachnospiraceae bacterium | reverse complement strand
GTCTGATCGCGAAGCACGGATTCAAGCCGGAGGACCACTGGGCATACGTGGAGACCAGTCTGAACCGGTATAAAAATCCTTATCTGCGCGATGTGTTGGTGCGTGTGGGTCGTGAGCCCTACCGCAAGCTGTCCGCGACTGACCGTCTGGTTGGCCCAATGATGAATGCCCGAAGCTTTGGATTCGCGGTGGATAACCTGATCAAGGGTATCGCGGCAGGTCTGCACTTCGCTTACGAGGGTGATGCGCAGAGTAAAGAGATGCAGGAAAAGATCCGTGAGCAGGGCGTTTATGGGACGGCGAAGGAACTCACCGGAATCGTGGATGAGAGCCTTCTTGCCGACATCGTGAAGGCGTATGAGACAATTCGCGAAGAAATTCAGTAAAGGTTAGGTAGTATGGCAGAGAATAGATTGGAAAAAGACAGACTGTTGGGGGAACTCATCGGCCTGGCGAAGGCCATTTGCGGAGACATCGACGAGGAGCGGTTTGCGCCCGATGAGGAAACCTACGAAGTGACGTTAATGAGTTTGGCACTGGTGGCAGGCAGTCTGGCGGCGGAAGCCGGGGAGATAGAGGAACTTTCAGAGAGGGTTGTTGCCGAGAAGTGGAAGCGGGTTCCCGCCTGCGAGCATTGTACCCATCCATGCGGAAGGGTGGCCGCCTATGACCTTTTGCAGATGCGGGAGGATGAGCCGGGAGTGCGCTCCATGAAGGGCGAGATCCTGGCCAATGTGAAGAAGGCTGCCGGTCCGGCCTGGTCTGCGTGGGTAAACGGTGTCCGCGATGCGGATGTCTGCACGGAGTTTTACCGGGCGCTTTATGTGGCGGGACTGTTCGTGTTCCCGGAAAAATTAAAGCCCGCGCTGGAAAAAAGCGAGGGCCTGCTGAAACGCTGTATGGAATTGGAGAGGCGCGGTATCCGCAAGGCGGAGAACGAGCGCTTCATGAAAGAGGCCTTGCTTGAGGCGAAAAAGGCGGAGGACCTTCGGGAAGTGCCCATCGGCTGCGTGATCGCGCAAGACGGCGAGATCATCGGCCGCGGCCACAATCGTCGGACCACTGACAAAAATGTGCTGGCCCACGCGGAGATCATGGCGATCAATGAGGCCTGCGGTGCGCTCCATGACTGGCGCCTTGAGGACTGTGTACTCTATGTGACCCTGGAGCCCTGCCCCATGTGCGCCGGAGCGATGGTGCAGAGCCGTCTGGGACGGTGCGTCATCGGTTCCATGAGTGACAAGTCCGGCTGCGCCGGCTCGGTGATCAATCTGCTGCAGCAGGAGGGCTTCAATCACCGGGTGGAGATCGAGAGCGGAGTACTGAAGGAAGAGTGCGCAGAGCTACTCAGTGGATTTTTTGAGCGGATGAGAAAAGCCGGGAGATAAAAAGATCAGCTTTCGGGCAAACCCGGGGCGGTTGATTTGCCGGACCGTTACGTGGAAAAGAGAATTGCTTTATATGAGACCCTGGAGAGTGAGAAAAGCTTTCCCGGGTCTTTTGTTTTTTATGTGAAGATAAAAAG
>JAFSBP010000005.1 GCA_017437205.1 Lachnospiraceae bacterium | reverse complement strand
TGGATGACATCATCTTTGAGCAGACAGGAAAACGGACGAAACTGATGCGCTTTCCCGGAGGAAGTTCAAATAGGGTTTCCATGCAGTACAATAAGGGAATTATGACCAGACTGGAAACCATTGTTGAGGGGATGGGATATCATTATTTTGATTGGAATGTGGATAGTATGGATGCTGTAGGAACTACAGAGACTGATCAGGTGGCACAGAATGTAATTTCGGTGTTGGAAAAAAAGAATGTAGCGCTGGTACTTCAGCATGATTCTTATGAATACAGTGTTGCCGCAGTGGAGAAGATTATTTGCTGGGGATTGGAGAATGGTTACGTGTTTCTTCCTCTCACGGAGGAAAGTCCGGGATTCCATCATGGAATAGCAAATTAGCCGGAAATAATGAAAACGGACGAGATATGTTCGGAGGATAAATCATGGTTTATGATAAATTACCGGAGCAGTTGGCTGCGCAGATAACGTACATTACTGCGGATTCACGTCAGGTGAGGCCGGGGACATTTTTTGTGTGTAAAGGAGAGGCATTTAAGAAGGAATATTTACTTTCTGCGGAGAAAAAGGGAGCGGTTGCCTATCTCAGTGAGAATATTTACGAGGATGTGAATCTGCCCTGCATCCTTGCGGAGGATGTGCGAAAAGCATCCTCGTTGGCGGCTCAGGATTTTTACGGATATCCCGCAAGAGAGATGAAGGTGGTGGGAATCACTGGGACGAAGGGAAAAACTACGGTTGCAAATATATTGAAGCAGATTTTTGATTTGGCTACGCCTCGTCGGACTGCATTGTTTTCCACCGGACGGGTGGATACGGTGAATGCAGAGTACGAGACACATCTGACCACACCGGAGCCTATTGAACTGCAGGCGTATTTTGCGGAGGCAAAAGAGGCAGGTTGTGAGCAGGTGGTGATGGAGGTCTCCTCACAGGCGATGAAGATGAGCCGCGTGTATGGGGTGTGTTTTGATTACGGAATCTTTTTGAATGTGGGAGAGGATCACATCGGAGGAAAAGAACATCCTACGCTGGAAGACTATGTGGAGTGCAAGACCTCGTTTATGAGCCAGTGTAAGGTGGCGATAATCAATCGGCATACGAACTTTTATGAAAAGGCAGTGGATAAGGCGAAGCTTGGCGGGGCAAAGATTATCGAGTTTGGATATGATGAGGACTGTGATGTGACGATATGCATCACGTCTGCGGATAACCGGGGAATGCGGTTTGAACTTCAGTATAAAGGTTTCCTGTACTCATTTGAGACAAATCTGATCGGTGCGTTTAATGTGGAAAATTTGACAGCTGCGATCATTGTGGCGTTAGAGTCGGGAGTATCGGTAGGAACTGTGGCTGAGGCTGTGAAGCAGATATTTATTCCTGGGCGTATGTTAGTGATTCCTGTGGAAGATTTTTATGTGGTGGTGGATTACGCGCACAATCATCTGAGCTTCTTGAAGCTTTATGAGGCCGTGAGGGAGACATTTAAGCCGAGAAAAATTCATTCCGTGTTTGGATGCCCGGGTGAACGCTCACAGGTACGCCGAAGAGATATGGGAATGTTGGCGGACAAATTTGCAGATGAGATCTATTTGACCGCAGACGATCCGGGCTATGAGGCAGTGGAGGATATCTGTGCACAGATTGGTAGTTTTATTCACAAAGAATATAAAGTTATCCCCGACCGCGAACTGGCGGTGCGCACAGCCCTTGAAGCGGCAGAAGCAGGTGATGTGGTGATTTTAGGCGGCAAAGGCGCGGAGGTGACCCAGCGGATCGGAGGCGGCTATGAGCCGTACATTTCAGATGAATTGGCGGTACGTCGCTGGATGGGCGAAAAAGCGTAAATATTACGTAACGAAAGCGTAGAGAATAAAATGGAATTATTTTCTAGACAGAACCAGAGAAGTGTGTTATAATAATATCATGCATGTGGGAGATTGCTTTTGCAAACCTCCCTTTTCCCTGTGAGAGCAGGAAAGACATCAAAGCGATACAGGAGGAGAACAAAGATGAATACGTTGGAATTGAAGAAACAAGCCAATGAGATTCGCAAAGGTATCATCGATGCTGTACACAGTGCGAAGTCCGGTCACCCCGGTGGATCGCTCTCCGCAGCCGATATTTATACCTACCTTTATTTTGAAGAGATGAATATTGATCCTAAGAATCCCAAGGATCCGAATCGTGACCGTTTCGTACTGTCGAAGGGCCATACCGCACCCGGACTGTACTCGACGCTGGCACACAGAGGTTATTTCCCAGTTGAGGATCTGATTGGTCTGCGTCATGTGGGCTGTTATCTTCAGGGTCATCCCGATATGAAGCATATCCCCGGTGTTGATATGAGCAGCGGTTCCCTCGGTCAGGGTATCTCCGCAGCAGTGGGTATGGCGATCGCAGCTAAGTTTGATAATGCTGATTACCGTGTATACACCCTGCTCGGCGACGGAGAGATTCAGGAGGGACAGGTTTGGGAGGCAGCGATGCTGGCCGCTCACCGCAAACTTGATAATCTGGTAGTTATCGTGGACAATAACGGTCTGCAGATCGACGGAGATATCGCGAAGGTAAACTCCCCTTACCCCATTGATGAGAAGTTTGCCGCATTTAATTTCCATGTGATCAATGTTGACGGACATGACTTTGAGGCGCTGGCAGCAGCGTTTGCTGAAGCGAGAGCGACCAAGGGTCAGCCCACCGCGATCATTGCGAAGACGATCAAGGGAAAAGATGTGTCCTATATGGAGAATCAGGCATCCTGGCACGGAGCAGCTCCCAATGATGAGCAGTATGCCGTTGCTAAGGCAGATTTGGAGAAGGTAGGTGAAGCATTATGTCAGAAGTAAAGAAGATCGCTACCCGTGAGAGTTATGGAAACGCCCTGAAGGAACTGGGCGCAGAGAATCCGAATATCG
>JAFSBP010000070.1 GCA_017437205.1 Lachnospiraceae bacterium | reverse complement strand
CACGTACAGATAACCATTATGACAGAAAATCCTTGTCAGGTACAATTCACCGCCAAACTGTTCGCGAATAAAGAATGAGTCACCGGAAATTTTTCCGGAGACATCGTCAAACTCTCCGATAAAAGGAACGTTGTCCGAATCACTTTGGCGGACGCGCGTGGATATATATTGCGCGATCGTCCGATGGTCATATCCGGACTGGTCCCGCCGGGTGAATTTTTGATAAATGTCTGCCCCAAAAAGGAGGACAATCAGAATGCATGCAGTAAAAATGGTGAAGATCAGAAGCGGTGCCAAAGCGGTCGCATCTGCCTTTCTCAATGTTTTTTTCATGGCTGAGTTTCCAATACAGTAATATCAGGCATCAGATTGGATGCGATCGATTCGTATTTGACGGTGAATCGTTCGGGATTGATCTGAATACCGTAGTGTTCAATAAGATATTCCAGGTCAGGGGGATAGGTGCCCTCAATCGCATAGCAGGAGACGGAAGCGCGAATCAGCGCTTCTTCTAACTGCTGTTTATCTTCCAAAGCTTTACCACTGCTTAAGTTGGACAGCGCCGTCAGAAAGTAGAGGGCGATACCGGCAACGATGATCGGCAGCAAAAGCGTGCGAAGCAATTTGAGAAAGAATGTTTTCATGGGTCAACCAATCGCTTTCATAATATTCATCAGTGGAAGCATGACGGAGAGTAGGATGGCGCCGACTAAGACAGAGGTGATCAGAACCAGTGCCGGCTCAATCTGTGCCACTTTTCCGGTCAACGCTTCCTCTGCCTCTTCTGAGAGGCGGTCCGCAATCTCCTGCATGGTGACGTCGCCGGTGCCGGCACGCATGCCGAGCGTCAACATCCGACAGGCGGAAGGGGGGAGCATATCGTTTTCACCTAAGGCGACTGCCAGTTCTTCACCATTCTCCAGACGTTTTTGACAGGATTTACAGCGTTCCATCGCCTGCGGGCAGTCGGTCAACAGTGCGCCGGCGAGGGCAACACCTTCCTCCAAAGGGAGACCGCTGCTGACTGCCATGGAGAGTGCCTGAGCGAAGTGGGCATTGTTCAGCTTTCGGGCAATTCCCCGATCTCCCTGCAAGCGCGCCCACAGCTTTTTGATGCTCTTGCGGGCAGAAGGAAGAAGAGAAATCACGGCGGCAACGATGACGATCAGTGCCATCAGGATACCGAGGTAGGGAAGAATCAGGTTAAGTGTATTTCCTAAAACCAAAAGTCCGCCGGCAATGCCGGACAGGCTTCCGCCGAGGGAAGCATAAACTTCGTCAAATACAGGAAGAACACGGCTGAGCAGGATTATGATCACTACTAACATCAGCAAAAGTAGGATCGCAGGATAGGTCAGTGCATTGCGAAGCTGGCGATTCATCCGCTCCCGGTTCTCATAATAGCGGGAGAGAGAGAGGAGTGTTTCTTCGGTGCGTCCGACTCGCTCTCCCATCTCAAGAAGACCGGTCACATGGGCGGAAAAGCAACCGGATTCGGATACTGCGGTGGCGAAGGGGACACCCTCTTCCAGCCGGCTTGCCAGTTCAGAGAGCAATTTGCAAAGAGCAGGGTCTTTTTCCTCTTCGGATAAGATCAAAAGGCCATCCCCCAGCGGAATGCCGGCCTGCATGAGCAGGGCCAGCTGTTTGAATAGATCGGAGAGGGTCATGTTGCTTAATTCGATCTGCTGCATGCGGATAATATCTCCTTTCGCAGGGATAATCAATAAATATATTTGGTCGTGTATTCAATACTGTTCGGGTCGAAGACTCCGCCGCCGGTGGAGGCGAAGGTAGGATCCATGCGCTGCCAGGTGGTTCCGTTGAAGTAGATTGCGCTGTCAATCCAGCCGGTTCCCTCTGACCATACACTGATCCATGCGTGATAAATGGTGCCAGCGTAGCCGATCACCAGTTTACAGGGAATACCCTGAGAGCGGAGCATACCGGTCATGAGTGCGGCATAATCAAAACAGATTCCCTTCTTTGTGGCCAAAACAGCGTCCAAATCAGGGAGATAACCGCTCTTTACCGTGGCAGCCTTGTCGTAATCGTAGGACAGGTTGTTCACCACATAGTTGTAGATAGCGGCAACCTTCTCCAACAAATCCTTCTTGCCAGCAAGTACCGTGGATGCGGTGTTCATCGTCAGGGTGGCGTTCTCGTAATTGACATACTGGTTAGGGCGGATGAAGGGGGCAAACTCATCATTCATGCTGACAGTGCAGTCTTTAAGAGAAGTAATAGTCAGATAGGAGTTGGGCTTGTCCGGTTTATTTGCATTGCGAAAAACCTTTATCGTATATGCTCCATTTCCGTCAGAGAGAGGAAGGACTGCCCACTCTCCGGTGAAAAGGTTATATGTATAGGTGGTTCCGCTAGGTCCTTTCACCTGTGCCTTCCAACGCAAGGAGGAGGAATCAGAGT
>JAFSBP010000069.1 GCA_017437205.1 Lachnospiraceae bacterium | reverse complement strand
TTCGTCTGAGCAGCTGCAGAATCAGGATTGAAAAACACATAATGCTCATATATTTAACGGAATTGGCCAGATTCAAATAGCTCTCTCCCGCTTCTCTCTCCTTCATCGTCACCGGATATTCCTTCACCGTATATCCGCACTTCAGAAAATAGGAAACTGTATCCGGTTCCGGTCCGAGGCAGGCATCATAAGCCATCTTCTTCATCACTTCGCGACCGAACAGCCTCATTCCCGATGTGGGATCATTTATCCGCTTTCCAGTGGTCAGCCGGATCAACCCGCTGATCAATCTACTGCCGAGCATTCTGGGTGTAAACGGTTTTTTCTCCGTCACAAACCGTGATCCAATCACAATATCCAACTTTTCCTCCACTGCCATCCGGACCATGCCGTCGATATACTCCGGCTGGTGCTGACCATCCCCGTCAAACTGGAGGGCATAATCATATCCATTCTCATAGGCATAGCGAAGACCTGTCTGAAACGCTCCCATCAGTCCCAGATTCACCGGTAAATCAATCAAATTAAACCCGTGTTCCCGACAGATCTTTGCGGTATCATCCGCCGATCCGTCATTGATGATCACATAATCATTTTTTTCGACGTTCTTAAGACTCTGCACCACCCGGACAATATTCTCCGCCTCATTATACGCAGGAATAATAATCAATACCTTTGCCACTTCTACGTCCTTGTTCCTTTCACTTCTTCATTTACATCCAATACCTCTTGTTTAAACTGCACGCCTTGATAAGCCACCCCGGAAGCTTAGAAAACCGCTTTCCCAAAAAGAAGCCGGCATACCTGCATGCGCAGTTTAACACAAAATAAGGCACCAAATAGAGTTTTCTTTCCTCTTTCATTCGGGAAATGCAATATTTCACCAGCCTCATTCCCTCTTTTTCCGAGGATACCGTTTTAAATATCTCAGGGTGTTCCGCCTGAGAAACCGCATTGTCAAAATTGCGGTGAAACTGATCTGACAGCCCTAAATTATGCGAGTGATACACCCTCGCTTCTGCCTCATACCGGATCCCGTATCCGTTTAACACTGCTTTTGCGCCATACAATAGATCTTCATTAAATATCGTCCGAGGCTCAAAGCCCCCGAGGCGGTCAAATATATCTTTCCTGTAGGCAGAGCACACATTTGAATTACAGAAGGTTTTGATTCCTTTAACGGTGATATCCTTCTTCGTGCGAAGTTCACTGCTGCCCGGATAATTAAACTCACGGATATAGCGCTCCACCGCCCGACAGTCCTCATAGGGAAGCTGTCTGGCATACGCCGCCGCACAATTCTCATCACCCACACCCATTAGAGCCTTCATGAGCCGCTCCAACAAATAATCATCCGCAGGTACTGCATCCTGCGTCATAAACACCATGACCTTTGCTTCAGAAAGAGAAGCCCCAAGGTTTCGGCTACCTCCATGATCAAATTCTCTCGGCGCTATGATATGAAGAACTACGTTTTGATACGCAGAATAATCCGGCTCACCGGGAAGTACCTCGCCGGTATGAATAAGGATAATCTTCTCAGGCAGGATCGTCTGCGTCTTCAATGCGATCAAAAGCCTATTCAGTTTTTCGTCCGGCCGATATACCGGAATGATCACATCCACCGACGCCATCTCTGCCCTCTCTTATTTTTTCTTCTGCTTTCTCCGATCAATAATCCACATCCCCATCCGGTCACTGACTGCAAACCTAAACTCCGGAGAAATCGCTGTCACCCACTCAAATAAATGAAAACATAGAAGATAGACTTCCTGTCCTGTTTCTTTTTTCGCTCCGCGATAAGGTGTCATCCCCAAGTATTTCTCGTAAAATTTACGGTAGGGATTGAGGTTTCCACGCTTCCACGGACGCTCGTCTCCCAAAAAATGAAGAATCGCGGGGCACTTCTTCGCCTCTTTAAACTGTTCCTTCGTCACCTTCGCGTACGCTCCGGTTCTGACGATCAGAGACGAGTAAGGAAAATATTTCAAATTTGTAAAAAAATTGTATCTGGGAGGCAGCATCAATATCCTGCCCTTAAGAGCTCCGTTCAAAGTATCCTGGTCACAGGCGAACAGACGCCCCTCCTTCTCCCGGTAAAAATCGATAAGCCTTCCCTGCACGTTTTCAGCCCGCCACAAGGCGAGATTGATCATGAGCACACCAGAGTTATAATAAGCCTCATCCTTTTCAAGGTCTATCTGTCCTTTAATCCCCATACCCACTGTAGGCTCCATTACCGCTGCGATTGCTGCATTTTCCATCGGAGTGCACCAAAGCTTTGACAGTGATTCGCACACGATCGTGTCACAATCCAAATAAAGGATCTTTTCCTCTGTCTCAGGAATCATCTCTGCCATGAAAAACCGGCTGAGTGCGCTGACATCAAATCCGCGGGTATCAATCTCATAAGGAAAGCGGCTCCGAATATCCCCCAATTCGACCACAAGCAACTCTCTGCCATACTGATCCGCGATGGACTTCAACTTTTCTATATTTTCCCCCGACAACCGATTCGACAAAATATATACCCGAATCGTCTCCTCGCCCTGATTATTGTCGAAGAGGGAGCACATGCTCGCTGCCAAATGTCTGGCATATCCGTCATTTGACGCATAGGCTACAACCATTTCACACCCCGTTCTGCCGCTATCGGCAATTTTTTACTCGTTTTTTCGTCCTCACTCTCCGAGGTCAAAAATTTTCGGACAGTGATTTACCCGCTCCTCCACCGGAGGAAGCTTCATGTAATCGCCAAACTGTCTCCTAAGCAGTCGGTCATACTCCTTCGGCGCCTGCACGGTGATTCCCGAAAACTCGAGCGGTACCGTAGGAAACAATTCATCCACTGTCGCTTTGGTACGATCACCGATCAGCTCATCCAGACAAATCATCGTATTTGTCGGGTGATTTTTAAATTTCTGCTGTTCCTTCA
>JAFSBP010000068.1 GCA_017437205.1 Lachnospiraceae bacterium | reverse complement strand
TCATTTCATCTTTTGCTTTTTCCAGCACAGGCACAGGGAGCATGGAAGGGCCGGCACTAAAATTGTAAATTCGATTATACATGATGGGTATCCTCCTAAACATTGTCAAAAAAATTGTTGCATTAAAGTATACTCTTTGTAACGCAATAAAGCAACACTTTTTTTATTTATTTTAGTTAACGGGGCGAAAAATGGGATAATTTAGGCTTTTCAAACTAAAAAGGCTGTGTTATACTGAAGCAAGAATAGATTGACGGAGGATTATCATGAGTTACGCAGATGAAATGTTTATCAGTACATGTAAGGATATATTGGAGAACGGTGTTTGGGATACCGACATGGAGGTTCGTCCCCGTTGGGAGGATGGAACTCCAGCGCATACAGTGAAGAAATTTGGTGTGGTGAATCGCTACGATCTGAGCAAGGAGTTTCCTGCTGTAACCATTCGCCGGACCGCGTTTAAGTCTGCGATTGATGAAATCCTTTGGATCTGGCAGAAGAAGTCTAATCGTGTGGCAGAACTTAACAGCCATGTGTGGGATTCCTGGACGGATGAGAACGGAACTATCGGAAAGGCTTACGGTTATCAGCTCGGTGTGAAGCATCACTATAAAGAGGGCGAGTTCGACCAGGTAGACCGCGTGCTCTATGACCTGAAGCACAATCCGGCCAGCCGCCGTATGTTGACGAATATTTTTAATCATCATGATCTGAGCGAGATGGGACTGTATCCTTGCGCTTACAGCATGACGTTTAATGTGTCCGGAAATAAACTGAATGGTATTCTGAACCAGCGTTCTCAGGATATGCTGACAGCGAACAACTGGAACGTGCTCCAGTATTCAGTGCTTCTTTGCATGTTTGCCCAGGTATCCGGATTCGAGCCCGGTGAACTGGTGCATGTGATTGCGGACTGTCATATCTATGACCGCCATGTACCGATGGTGGAGGAACTCTTAAAGCGTGACCCTTACGATGCGCCGAAGTTCGAGATGGACAGAAGCATCGATGATTTTTATAAGTTTACCGTGGACAGCTTCAAACTGATCGATTACAAGTATCATAAATTTGATCAGAAGATACCGGTTGCTATCTAACGATGAAAGTAAGCCATGCAGATGTGTGAGCACTGTGCTTGCACAGGTGATCACACAGATATATGGCGTCTGAACGATATGAGCAAGTAGGACGATAGTCCGGAATGCGAATATCGGGCAGGGCGTGGGAGTGCGAAGCACGAAGCGGCCCGCTTTTATCAAAAAAAGAGGAGATATAAGATGAACTTAATCGTAGCAGTAGACGAAAACTGGGCCATCGGCCGTGGAGGCGATTTGTTAACCCATATGAAGGAAGATATGAAGTTTTTCCGTAATACTACCAAAGGTCATGTGGTTTTGATGGGAAGAAAGACGCTGGACAGTTTCCCCGGCGGCCAGCCTCTGAAAAATCGAACCAATATCGTGCTGACCGCGAATCCAGAGTTTGAGCGCGAGGGTGTGATTGTGGTTCACAGCATTGAGGAATTGCTCGTCGAGGCGAAGAAGTACCCGGCGGAAGAACTTTTTGTGATCGGAGGCGGGCGTGTTTATGAGGAACTGCTTCCCTATTGTACGAAAGCTTATATCACCCACATCCACAAAACGTTCGAGGGAGCTGACACATGGTTTCCGAATCTTTTGGAGGATGGTGCATGGAAACTGACTGAGACCGGAGAAAGCTTCGAACAGGATGATTTCACCTATACATTTACCACTTATGAGCGGGTGAAATGATGAATTGTGAATTGTGACGATTGAATTGCTGTAAAATCTTGTCGATTTGTCGTTTGGACAAATTGACAAGAAGCAGTGATTCGTGATATTCTTAATATAAATAGGTTTATGTGTTGATGTCTGCCCTGCAGGGCATGGGATTTGGAGGAATGACATGGCGTATTTACTGAAAAACGGACAGGTTTATATGGACCGCCAGATTGTTAAGGCTGATATTTGTGTCGATAACGGACACATTGTTTCTATTTCTCCTGAGATGGATTCTTCCTCCGGAGATTTTTTTATGATTGATTGTTCTGATAAGTTGATTGTTCCCGGACTCATTGATGTACATGTGCATTTGAGAGAGCCGGGTTTTTTGTATAAGGAAGATGTGGAGACCGGTACCCGCGCAGCGGCCCGTGGCGGTTACACCTGTGTCTGCGCGATGCCGAACTTAAATCCGGTGCCGGATTCGATGGAGACGTTGCAGCTGGAACTGGATGCGATCGAAGAGAAGGCACTGATTTATGTGTCACCCTACGGCGCGATCACCAAGGGAGAGAAGGGCGAGGAACTGGCTGACCTGGAGGCGATGGCTCCTTATGTGATCGGATTCTCCGATGATGGGCGCGGCGTGCAGGATGAGGAGATGATGCGCGTGGCGATGAAGCGGGCGAAGGCGCTGGGGATGCCCATCGTGGCACACTGCGAGGATAATTCCCTGCTTCACGGCGGCTACATTCACGACGGCGAGTACGCGAAGGCTCACGGACACAGAGGCATCTGCTCGGAGAGCGAGTGGGGGCCTATTGCCAGAGATGTGAGGTTGGTGGAGGAGATCGGAGTGGATTACCATGTTTGCCATGTGTCCGCGAAGGAGAGCGTGGAAGTGATCCGGAGGGCGAAGGCTAAAGGTGTGAATATCACCTGTGAGACCGGGCCTCATTATCTGACGATGAACGATTCTATGCTGCAGGAGGACGGCCGGTTTAAGATGAATCCGCCAATCCGCGGCGAGGAGGACAGACTGGCTCTGATCGAGGGAATCAAGGACGGCACGGTAGATATGATCGCCACCGACCATGCGCCCCATTCCGCGGAGGAGAAGAGCAAGGGCTTGGAAAAGAGTATGATGGGCGTTGTCGGTTTGGAGACCGCCTT
>JAFSBP010000067.1 GCA_017437205.1 Lachnospiraceae bacterium | reverse complement strand
TCGTCCGCAAAAATATTTCCGTTGATCGCACCAAAGCTGCCGAATGCATCCGCAGAGTACAGAATCTTATCCGTCGCATCGTAGGTCACCATCGCCTCCGGCCAGTGAACCATGGGTGCCATCACAAAGGCAAAGGTGTGGCGGCCTGTGCAGAGCGTATCCATCTCCTTCACCAGAATCACTCTGGAATCCACCTCAAAATCAAAGAACTGCTTAATCATCTTCAACGTCTTCGCGTTGCAGACAATCCGAACTTCGGGGTAGCGCATCACCACGTCCTCGATCATCGCACAGTGGTCGGGCTCCATATGATTCACAATCAGGTAATCCAGCGTTCTGCCATTAAGAGCAGCCTTCAGATTTTCAAAAAAGATACCTGCCACCGCGCTGTCCACGGTATCTAAGAGTACTGTCTTCTCATCCAGGACCACATAAGAGTTGTACGATACTCCACGGGGGATGGGGTAAACATTTTCAAACAACGCCAGTCTTCTATCGTTGCCGCCGATCCAATACATATCATCGGTGACTTTTCTAATGCAATGCATAAATTATTCCTCCTTAAGTTGTCGCTTGTTGTCGTTATTTTTTTAACATTCCAATGTATTTTAGCATACTTTTTGCATTCTGTCTATCCCTGAATTAAAATTTTTTTAAAGTTTTTCTACCCAATGGGGATTGATTTTTTTATGCCTTCGTTGTACTATGAACTGGAGAATGCAGGCCTTAGCCTACACCAAAGAGGTATACCTATGAGTTGGATGGATTACGTTTTTCATATCACAGAAATTATCGGAACCATCGCTTTCGCAATCTCCGGAGCGATGGTTGCCTGCAAAAAGCGCATGGATCTGTTCGGCGTTCTTTTCTTAGGCGGTGTGACCGCACTGGGCGGCGGCACCATCCGCGATGTTCTGCTGGGACATTTCCCTCCGAATATGTTCTACAGCTTTAAGTTTCTGCTGATCGCGGCGGTCAGCGCACTCTTAATCTTCATTCTCTCCTACCGCTTCCACGAAAAATACGTGGCAAACGAGGAGCGCATGAATCAGATTAATAATATTTTGGATGCCATCGGTCTGGCGGCTTTCGTGGTAACCGGTACACAGGCGGCAATCTCTGCCGGCTACATCGACAATCCGTTTCTTTGCATCTTTCTCGGCACTACCACCGGTGTAGGTGGTGGCGTGATCCGCGATATGATGTGCCAGGAGACCCCCGGTATCCTGCGCAAACATGTGTATGCGGTGGCAGCGATCATCGGAGGATTGGTGTACTACCTAATGTGCTATTTCGGACTGGAAAGCACGCTGGCCACGGCGGGCAGTATGGCCGTGACCGTAGTGATCAGGTTGCTGGCGACGAAGTTTAGATGGAGTCTGCCGAAGATACCGGGGTGAAGATTTCCGGTTTTCGTTGACAACAGAAACTGAATCTGCTATATTAAAGACAGAAAGGGACTACCGATAGACGGTTTATCCCTCAAACAATTAGTTGCGAAAAAGTAACCGCTTGTTTTCTGAGGACAGGGCGGTTACTTTTTTGCCTTTGGGTGTCTTCGATTGCTTTCTGGGCATCCAAAACTTTTCATGTACTCGGATATTCTTCCATCAACCTTGCGATTGAATTCAGCCTCCCGCTTGGCGCGTCTGATATCCCAAAGCCTAATAAGACAACGCTTAACCTCTACCCCTCTATCACGCCTCCGGCCAGCAGCTCCACAAACTGTTTCGCCACACGGGGGGTGCGTCCGCCATTTCGGATCGCATGGGCCTCCGCCCGAACTTCCAGCGTGTGGTCATCGATCTCCACCTCATGCTGCTTTGCCAGTGCGCGGACGATCTGCAGATACTTCTCCTTCTCCGGGCGCTGGAAGGTCACGGTCAGACCGAAGCGGGCCGACAGGCTCATGATCTCCTGCATCGTGTCGAAGAAGTGGATATCATCGCCCTCGCGGTCGCTCAAGGTTTCTTTCACCAGATGACGGCGATTGCTGGTCGCATAGACCGCCACATTGCCGCTGCGTCCGCCGACACTTCCCTCCAGAATCGCTTTCAATGCACTGAAATCGTCATCATTGGCACTGAAACTTAAGTCATCCACAAACAAAATGAATTTCAAGGGGTTCTTCCCCAGATTGTCCACCAGCTCCGGAATCTGATAGAGCTGATTTTTCTTTACTTCAATGAGGCGCAGCCCTTTCGTATAATACTCATTGGCGATCGCCTTGACCGTACTGCTCTTTCCGGTACCGGCATCGCCGTACAAAAGCGCATTGCAGGCAGGCTGTCCCGCCAGCAGTGCCTCCGTGTTGGCAATAATCTTCTGGCGCTCCTTCTCGTAGCCCGGCAGTTGTTCCAATGTCTGAGGATCGGGATATTTCACCGGCACCGGACGACCATCTGCCACCGTGAACATATGATATTTTGCAAAGATTCCGTAGCCGTGAAGATGAATGTCCGAAAGACGTCCACGGTATTCCTCCGCAAAATCAATCTCCTCAGTCCGATAGGAGGGCAAGAACTCGCCGCCATTCAGACCTTCAGAAAGCTCCCGCGCACTCGTCCCGCTGAGTTTCTTCAAAAATGCCAGTTCATGAGTCAGACAAGCTTCCAAATATTCGCCCACCGGCTCACCGGAACAATATTTTTTCACATAGAGGTTCTCATCCTCCAACACTAACTCCAACAGATATCGGCTGAAATTCTCCGTCCGCTCATAAAGGACCGACACAAAACGGCAATAGTTGCCCACAGCATCTTCACTGTTCTGCTGTGCTGATCTAAGATAATCCTTCAGCGTCGAAATAACCGGATTCTCATATAAGTTGCGAAAAATCACCAGACTCTGTAAGCCGGTATAAAGTTTAGATGTAGTCATAATCTCTCCTTTGCATACCAAGGCACTTTTTTGCCCTTAAAAAGCTCAATGATGCGGATATCAAATATATCTCCCACCTTAGTATTTGATTATAGCACGTTAATGCGCAAAAGGAAAGTATTTTTCTCCGTCCATCACTATCTGTTCAGATACTCCAACACTCCCAGACACAATTCCCACGCCAGCCGGTCCTGATAGGCTTCCGTCCCAAGCATCTGTGCCTCCGCAGGATTAGATAAAAACCCGGTCTCCGCGATCACAATCGGGCAACTCACGTTCAGCAGAAGGTAGTAATCGGTGTTCGCCTTGATCGCACGCGCCTTCTTGCACTCCGGCATGGCATTCAATCGGTCCTGAAGACATTTCGCCAGCTGCTGCCCCTTTTCTGAACCTTTATAATAAAACACCTGCGGGCCACACACGGAAGCATCACTGTAGCTGTTTTGATGAATACTCAGCACCAGATCCGGTCTCTTCTCCTCAATAAACGCACAGCGCGCCCGCATATCCGCAGCCTTTTTGTTGCTGTCAGAATCGGTGTAAAGCCCCTCATCACCATCACGAGTCAGATAAACGGTCACCCCGTTCGCCTGCAGATATTCTTTCAGTTTCAGAACAATAATCAGGTTGATATCTTTCTCCAGCACATTGCCTGCACCTACTTTTCCCGGATCCACACCGCCGTGACCTGCGTCAAGCACCACCACATCGCGATTCATCGGCAGACCCAGTTTCGCACTCACCGATGTACTGGGGATTGTAAGCGCCGCGACAATAAAGAGCATGATCACAGTCATCAGATATTCCAGCCAGCGTCCTTTTTTCTCCTGCTGGTCAGTCAGCCATTTTTCAACACTCCTAAGTCGCGCTGAGAGGGGAAGCACACCGCCATGCGCTCTCCCCTCTCGTGAAGTAATTCTAACGTTCCTCTCTGACCTGTGCATAGCGTCCTCCGCCTATTCCCGTCAATTCATTCTACACGGGCAATCAGGCAAATATGACGACAAACCTCAAACCATAAATAAATCTATAGAATAATATTGCGCACACCATCAATTTACTGTTACCATATCTTGATTTGTCTTGAAATATGTTGCTCTTGAAATTTTACTCGAATTTAAATATCCCTGTTTCTCCAAATTGCCAAGTATCTGTTTTCTCAAATAGGTCGAATCGCTGACTCCCAAATGTTCTGCAATCTCAGAAACTTTATGCGCCTGATAATAACAAAATGACAGAACTTTATTATCATAGTCTGTGCCATCTGCCACCGGCACGAACGTAAGAATCGGAGTACTGCAATCTTCAACGCCATCCATATAAGTCAAGTCCGGCAAGACAAGAGTAAAATGGTCCGAAGAAGAGTATATATATGGTCGATGCGTTTCATTCTGTCCTTTGTATTCCTCTACAATTTTGTCAAATCCTGTTCCCGCAGCCTCCATTACATTACAACTTACTAAGACTGATGCAATCAAAGCATTCCTTCTTTTTGAAATAATTCCGGATAACTCATATGTTTTTCCCAGCTTTTCTCCCCTATAAAAGCTACCCGGAGAAGAAATTTCAAGTCGATCTTTAAAC
>JAFSBP010000004.1 GCA_017437205.1 Lachnospiraceae bacterium | reverse complement strand
GATTATCCTTACGGCGGCGGTGCCGGTATGGTGATGCAGCCGGGGCCTGTGTATCGCGCGTGGGAGGATCTGAAAAATCGCATTGGTAAGACGCCCAGAGTGATTTACATGACACCTCAGGGGCGCGTGTTCAATCAGCAGGTGGCAGAGGAATTGGCGCAGGAGAAAGAATTGGTATTTCTGTGCGGCCACTATGAGGGTATCGACGAGCGTGTCTTGGAGATGATCGTGACGGATCAGATTTCAGCGGGCGATTATGTGCTGACCGGCGGTGAATTGCCGGCGATGATGATGATTGACTGTGTTTCCAGGCTGGTGCCGGGGGTGTTGAATAACGATGTGTCCGCAGAGTTTGAGACTTTCCACGATAATCTCTTAGAGTATCCGCAGTATACCCGTCCTGAGGAATTTATGGGAAAGACGGTGCCGGAGGTACTTCGCTCCGGACATCACGCGAACATTGAAAAGTGGCGCAGAGAGAAGTCATTGGAGCGTACACTTAAATGGCGGCCGGATCTCTTGGAGACGGCGAACCTGACCAAGAAGGACAAAGCATATTTGAAGACATTGCAGGAAGGGCTTGAGGAATGAGACTGTATACGGCATTGATGGATGGACAGGAAAAACTGGTGGTTGGCTTCGGAGAAGATCAGATGGTATACTTGTTGGATGATCTTGGGCTGAACTTCAAGGATATGAATGACCTGATCTGCAATATGACGGCGGAGCAGAGACAAAGTCTTTATGAGATGGCGGCAGAAGGGATAAACGAGAAGGCCTACAATGTAGGTGACCTTACGTTGCTCGCACCCATTGTCAGACCGAGGCAGGATGTGATCTGTCTGGGCATCAACTATGATGAGCATGCGAAGGAAGCGGGTGATTATTCCGAGGAAGCATTCGGCGGAGAGCGCCCGTACACAATCTATTTTTCCAAGCGCGTCAGCCGCGCAACGGGACCGAAGGAATCCATTCCTGCCTATGAAGGGCTGGTGGACAGTCTGGATTACGAGTCTGAGTTAGGTGTCGTACTGGGTAAGGAAATAAAGGCAATTTCTAAGGAAGATGCACTTAAGGCAGTGTTCGGATATACCGTGATCAACGATGTCAGCGCCAGAAATCTGCAGACCAGACATAAACAGTGGTATATGGGCAAGAGTTTGGACGGTTTCACACCGATTGGACCCTGTATTGTTACCGCCGATGAGATTGAGGATGTGCAGAATTTAAACATCCGTAGCCTTGTCAACGGTGAGCTTCGCCAGAACAGCAACACAAAGTACATGATCCAGACGGTTGCTGGAGCGATCTCCGAGTTGTCTCAGGGAATGACTCTGCAGGCCGGAACCATCATTGCTACAGGTACACCCGCAGGCGTGGGCATGGGCATGAAGCCGCCGTGTTTTTTGAAGAAGGGCGATGTGGTGGTGTGCGAGATTGAGAAGATCGGTAAGATTGAGAATCGAGTAGAATAGGCGATGATAAGATGAAAGGTATACAGATATTAACGGATAAGAACCATCACAGAACAGAGCTGGAAGTGTTTCCTACTTTTAATGTGAATGTGGCGCGTGCGATGACTTTGGCTATTTCGGAGGAACCGATCACCGGATTCCAGGGATTTGGTGTTGCAATTACAGGAGCATCCTGCCATGAGCTGAGTCTTATGGATCCGGAAGCAAGAAAAGAGCTGTTGAATAAAGTATATTCTAAAGACGGAATCGGGTTATCTGTCGGAAGATTGAGTATTGGATCCAGCGATTACTCCGCAGAATTATATTCTTATGATGATGTTCCTTTTGATACGGAATTAAGACATTTTTCCATTGAGAGGGATCAGAAATATATTATCCCCATG
>JAFSBP010000066.1 GCA_017437205.1 Lachnospiraceae bacterium | reverse complement strand
CCCAGGGAAAGGATGGGGACGATCTGATCGTCGTTTCCGGAATAGATATCCAGCTCATCGCCCACCAGCGCTGCCAGCTCAGCGATCTGGGACATATTTCCGCTGGCCTCCTTGATTCCCACGATATTCGGATGCTTTGCCAGCACTGCCGCAGACGCAGGAAGCAGGTTACAGCCGGTGCGGCTGGGTACATTGTACAAAATACAGGGCTTCGTGGAGGCATCCGCAATCGCCGTAAATGACGCGATCATGCCCTTCTGTGTCGCCTTATTGTAATAAGGGGTAACCAAAAGCATCGCGTCAGCACCTACCTCACAGGCAAACTTCGTCAGTTCAATGGCGTATGCCGTGTCGTTCGATCCCGTTCCCGCGATCACAGGTACACGTCCTGCCACACGCTCCACACAGAAACGAATCGCTTCCTTATGTTCTTCGTCATTCAATGTGGAACCCTCTCCTGTGGTTCCCACCGCTACGATCGCATCGATTCCCTCGGCGATCTGCCAATCAATCAGTCTTCCAAACTGCTCATAATCAATTCCGTTTTTCGTCAGTGGGGTAACGATCGCTGTCGCTGCTCCGGTAAATACTGTGTTCTTCATCTCTTTTTCCTCCTGATCTTTTGTCTGTTTTTCTAAACGTCATGTCGACTTCTCTTTTATAGCAAAAGAAAGAGACAGCCGCCACGACAGCTATCTCCTGAAATCATCCTCATGATGGTCAATGTTGATAGCTCTCCGCATTTCTACGACAACAGGGCGGATATTCTCCGAACTGCCAGCCGGATACGTGCCACGGTATCCGCTTCGGCACCCACGCCTTTTTTGCACAGCTTTGGCAGCCGTTCTACGTGCAATACTCTTCGTGCAGTGCGCCTCTATCTCATTTTATGGATCCCCCATTGGGGATATGTTATTCTAACACGGAAAGGCGGTATCCGTCAAGACATTTTATGAAGAAATCTCATTAAAATGCTTTAAACAATTTGACCGCTTTGCGGACAATCTTATACACCGGTCCCTCCAACTCCCTCTGAACATTCTTCAGTTCCTTTCGGATCTCAATCTGCTGAGGACAATGCTTCTCACATTTTCCGCACTCAATACAGTTGGACGCGGCGGTAGAGTCTTTTCTCATCGCGGTACATTTGAGGTACTCGACCAGACCTTTAAATTTGCTCTCCGTATGGCAAAGGTTATAAGAGGCAAACGCTGTAGGAATGTCTACATTTTTCGGACACGGCATACAATAACTGCATCCTGTGCAGCCTACCTTCAATTTTCCGTTGATGGCTGTCGCTACCTGTCTGAGCATGCTTTCCTCCGGCTCGCCCAGCTCGCCAATCTGTACATCAGAGGCAGTCTCCACATTATCCAAAATCATCTCCTCCGAGTTCATTCCGGACAGAACACAGGTCACCTCTGGCTGATTCCACAGCCACCGAAATGCCCACTGCGCAGGCGTGGGACACACAGGATACTCCGCCATGATCTTTTTCGCTTCCTCCGGCAGGCGGTTCACCAGCCTTCCGCCGCGAAGAGGCTCCATAATAATCACCGGCAGCCCCTTTTCGTGGGCGTAATCCAGTCCCTTTCTTCCTGCCTGGGAATGTTCGTCCATATAATTATACTGAATCTGACAAAAATCCCACTCGTACGCGTCCACCAGCTTACAGAACATTTCTGTGTTTCCGTGATAAGAAAAACCGACCTGCCGGATCGCCCCGCTCTCCTGCTTCTCCTTAAGCCACTCCTCAATCCCCAAGGCCTTCAGACGCTCCCAAGTCTGTACATCACTGAGCATATGCATCAGATAGTAATCCACATGATCCGTTTTCAATCGTTTCAGTTCTTCCGCAAACAGCTTATCCATGCCCGCTCTGCTTTTAATCAGATAATGGGGCAGTTTCGTCGCGATATACACCTTTTCACGCACTCCGTTTTTCGCAAGGATTTCTCCCAGCGCAGCCTCACTGCCGGGATACACATAAGCCGTGTCGAAATAATTCACACCGTTCTCTATGGCAAGGAGAATCTGTTTCTCCGTCGCTTTCATGTCAATTTTCCCCATCGTCTGAGGGAATCGCATGCAGCCGTAACCCAAAATCGATAAGTTGTTTCCGTATTTGTCAGGACGATAATTCATAGTGGACTCCTTTCCGTGCATCTATTCTGTCTGGATGTGTACAGTATAACACAGGTTAGAGAATTTCACAAGTTGAGATAAATTAGGGGTTGACAAATTATCCCTTTCCCCATACAATATTATTCAAAGAAGCGAGTTTTACGACCGTAAGTATTTATACTAAAGCGGGCTACCCGTTTCTTTTTTTGTTCTCACAAAATCGTAAAGATATAGTTTTCCATCTTTATCATGTCTTACCAGCATTCTCAATTTAAAAATATTATATCTCTCCAAATCTCCCTGCTCGTTGTATACCGGCAGTGCAAGTCTTGTGTCATAACGATACCAACCATATCTGGCTTTCCCTCCATGTTTTGATTAATAATCTATATAGCTGGATTTGCTGGTTGCAATTTGAATCAACTCTCCTACTGCTTGTGTTGCATTTGCTTTAGCTTTCAAATTTGGTCCTTTCAATACTGTTTTATCTTTCCTCTTATTTAATTCGATTCTATGAACTTCACGCCGAACGACTCGAAAAACAGAAAAAAGAAACTGCGATCTTAGATCATCGCATGATGACAGAATAGCACAAATCTCATTTTTATGCAACTACTGATTTTTATCCTCAAGGCAGACGAATAAATCCCACCCCCAAAGAAAATCCTTTATATATAATCCGTCCATACTGAAAGGAAAAATCTCATGACATTCAACCCACATCACCAATTAAAAAACATCCTTCTCTCCGTCGCCGGTGCTCTGATCCTTGCCTTCGGCGTCGCTTTATTCATCATTCCCTTCGATCTGGTGGTCGGCGGTGTATCCGGCATTGCAATTATTTTAAGTCATCTTTTACCGGTGCCATTTTTGACGACAGATCTTCTGATCACCGTCATTACCTGGGGACTGTTTTTTCTCGGTCTGATTTTCTTAGGCAGAGATTTCGCCTTAAAAACACTGATTTCAACCATTGTTTATCCTCTCGGCATCTCCGTCTTCTCTCGCCTGACTGACCCAGACGTCATGAACGGCATGTTCAGTCTCAGCAAATCTGCCTACTCTGAGATCGCAATTCTTTTGGCAGTAATCTTCGGAGGCGTCTTGATTGGCACCGGCTGTGCGCTCACTTTCCTCGGTGGCGGTTCCACCGGAGGTGTCGACGTGCTGGCCTTCATTATCTGCAAAAAAATGCACAAAATTCGCAGTTCCACGGTAATCTTCATTATTGACGTGTCAGCAATCCTCCTCGGTTTCATCGTCTTCAACGATTTGGTCATTTCACTCCTTGGCATCACCTCCGCATTTATCACCGCGATGGTGATTGATAAACTCTTCCTCGGCGAATCCAACGCCTTTATTGCACAGATTATCTCCGATCACTACCGAGAGATTAACCAATTGATTGCAGCAAAGCTAAGACGCACCACCAGCATCATCGACATTGAGGGCGGATACTCCGGCAAGGCAAAAAAAATGTTGATGATCTCCTTCACCATGAATCAATATCATGATTTATTCAATATCATCAACCAAATCGACAGCACAGCATTCGTGACCATTCACCGTGCCCACGAAATCAACGGAAAAGGCTGGACCCGATAGGCCCAGCCCGATGATATTTTTATTCTGCCACACACAAGTGATTATATACTCTCCGATAGATCAATGTGGAGAAAATGAATGTAATTCCGTCGGAGATCAACTGCGCCGCCACAACACCGTAAAGTCCGATAAAATGGTTCATAACCAAAAGGATCGGAAGTGCAAACAAGCCCTGACGGCAGATTCCGAGAATCAACGATTCCTTTCCCTTACCCAGTGCCTGAAGACAATATATCTTTTGGAAGTTTGAAATCATAAACGGCGTGGCAAGACATGCAATCCGCAGAAAGTCCTTTCCGTAGGCGATGGTTGTCGCGTCCTTGATAAAGATTCCGATAATCTGAGGCGCAAGCAGCTCCGATACCACGATAAACGCGCACGCTGCGGTCATTCCGGCGACCTGCGCCGCCTTGGTGAACGCCTTCATTCGCGGATAATTTTTTGCGGCGTAGTTGTAGGCCACCAGAGGCATCATTCCCTGGCAAAGTCCCATGCCGATGTTCAGCGGAAGCATATCAGCCTTAATCACGATACCGTAGGCAGCCATCTCGATATCACCGTATCCGGCTGTCAGATTGTTCTTCACAATACTGGTGAGGTTGGCAAGCAGTGCTGTCAGCGCTGACGGCAGTCCGATGGAAAAGATCGCCCCGATCAATTTCCGTTCGGGATTCGCGTATCGCGGTGACATTGTCAGCACCGTTTTTCCCTTAAGTCTGCAATAGACGGAGACAAAGTAACCCAACGCTATGAGATTGGATAGTGTCGTCGCTAATGCAGCTCCTGTCACCTCATTGCCCGCCGGCAGAAGAACAAACATAAACAGCGGATCCAGTATAATATTTGATATTCCTCCGATTGCCAAACCGGTTCCGGCCTCCTTGGAATAACCTGCACTTCTGAGCAGGTGTGACATGGTCAGT
>JAFSBP010000065.1 GCA_017437205.1 Lachnospiraceae bacterium | reverse complement strand
TCCGCCCCCAGTTCCTTCAGCCGCTCACGGTCACTCTCCGTGAGCAGACCGCCGCGACCTCCTACCGCAGGGATGATGCCCTCGTTGAAACCGACCAAAAAGACTGCCCGCACATGATTCAATCGGGTGCGTTCCAAATCTCCCATGGTCACACGGTCAATGCAGGGCGGTATGGTACCGATGCGGATCTCTTCAAAACCGGTATCCAGCACCTCACTCAGCTCTTCCAGTGTCAGCTTCTCCTGCCCCATCAGCGCCTTGATCCGCAAGAACAATTCCGCGATCTTCGCCGGAATCTGGGCATACTCTCTGGAAAGCCGGAAAATGCCTTCCGACTCCACGCGCGCTCCCATCTGTGCCAGTTTCTCCTCGGCACCGGACTCCTCCATCCACGCGATAAGGGCATCTATCTTTTCTTCTCCGCAGATTTCTTTATCCTTTAAGACGGGACGAAGCTTCATCAGCGGAGCAATCAATGCTTCTCTGGCTGCATTGATCCGATCGAGATTAAGAAGTTCTTCTCCGCGATACGTGCGCTCCCATTTTTTGTTCCATTTGGAGGCACCTCTGATTCCTAGGGCGATCACATAATTTTCCAGTGCAAACAGATCTTCCTCCTGAAGCGGGGAAAAACCGCATTTTGCATATCGAAATACAGACTCGTAGGAGAAATCCTGACGAATCACTTCCAGACAGGAGCGGATCCATTCCACCAGGGGATTGACCAGCATGCTCCGCTTATTATCCATGAAATACGGTATTCCTGCCGCCTCAAACGCGCTTTCCGCCTCCGCGGCAAATCCAGCCATATCCTTTGTCAAAATCGCGATCTCGCGATAGCGATAGTTTTCATCACGCACCAGACGAAGTATCTCCCGACACACATACTCCATCTCTCCGCGGCGGTCGCGGGCCGCATAGAACGTGAGCGGATCCGAGGCCTTGCAGCTTGACGGCTCAGACTCTTCGCCCTGGACTGTATCCTTTTCTCGGTACACTTTCGCCGGATAGCGGAACAAATTTTCCTCCAAATGAGAAAGCTTAGGAACATCTCGGAAACGATATACAGGAGATGCGCAGAGCAATACATCCTCATCTCTCGCAGTTCCCGTCTGAATTGCCAGCTCCTGAAGCTTTGCAATGGTCGTCCGGCTCATGGAAAACAGGTCATGATTGCCTCTCTGACGGAACGGCTCCTCCATCGGATCAATCGTCGCCGTAACCACCACCTTCGGTGCGTACTGCAAAAAGCCACGGATTACTTCATACTGGACGGGTGTAAATCCGGTATATCCGTCCATGACAATGGTGCTCGTCCGAATCATCTTAGATCGCGATAAACTGCGCGATAACACCTCCAACAGTTCCTCCGCAGTGATACTCCCCTGCTCCATCGCTTCCTCAAACGCGCGAAACAGAACCATGATATCCTGAAGTTTGCAGGAAAGGAGCGGATTCTCCTTCGCCGCCTCCACCAAATGCTCCAGCTGCTCCGGGTGAAGCCGATACTGGTAAAACTCCGACAAGGTGGACTTCATCTGCTCGGTAAAGCCCATCCGGCTCACATGCCGTCCGTACACGGAAAGCTCCTTCACATGGGATGCCGCCACCTTTTTAAGGAGCATGCTCTTTCCCAAATCGTCCAAAACCACGCCAGGGTTCACCCCCAGCTCATCAAACACTTGGTATGCCAAACGTTCAAAACTTAGGATGTCTATATTCATGATTCCATGTCCCGGATGAAGCATCACCAGATCCTTCTGCGTCTGAAGGGTAAACTGCTCCGGCACCAGCAAAATATACCGGCGCTCCGGATGAGAAATCGACTGACGGATCAGTTCCTCGTACAAAATATGTGTCTTTCCGCTTCCGCTCTTTCCAAGGACAAATTGAAGGGACATAAGGGCCTCCTGGTGTTCATTACTTGTATCTTATTGTATCAAAAAAGTTCGTGTTTGTCATCACTATATCAGGAATTTTCCCTCGATCCAAACGACTGCCTCGCAACTTAATGACTGAACTGCTACGAATATTCTCTCACCCCGCCGCATAGATTTTAGCAACATCCACCCGCAGGAGAACCCACATGAGCGCAAATACCAAGATTGTTGTCTTCAAAAAGAAAGAGCTGCTATACACCCTGATTTTTATCGGACTC
Organism: Lachnospiraceae bacterium; assembly: GCA_017437205.1. GTDB lineage: Bacteria > Bacillota > Clostridia > Lachnospirales > Lachnospiraceae > RGIG423. The sequence goes on along the minus strand of JAFSBP010000065.1, from coordinate 652 downwards.
GCCGTTATTCTTGTGGTACTTTTAATCACCATGTTCGGCAAAAAAGAAACTTATGCCCCCACCGGCGGTGAGGTGGCTGCCTCCTACATCCCGGGGATCTACACTTCCCCCATCAATCTGGGCAACCAAAGTTTGGAAGTGGAGGTCTGTGTTGACGAGGCTCGGATCAAATCCATCCGCTTTACTGATCTGAGCGAGGCTGTAACCACCGTCTATCCATTAATGGCACCTTCCATGGAAACGCTGGCCGAACAGATCATTACCAATCAATCCGCTGAAAATGTCTCCTATGCAGAATCCAGCAAATACACTTGTGCCGCGATTCTTAACGCAATCCGCACCGCCTTGGGAAAGGCTGAGATTACAGAACCGTAACGCCTTATACCTCTCTGTGTACAACTGCATTTCCCCCTTGAAATTTATATGTAAAACAGGTATACTGTAAACAATACCTTACCATAAACCGTTCACAGGGGGTGACGACATGAAAATACAGGAATCTGCAGAAAATTATTTGGAAACCATACTGGTGTTGAGCAAGCGCATCGGCGCTGTCCGCTCTATCGACATTGTAAACGAACTGGACTTTGCAAAGCCCAGTGTCAGCGTCTATGTCCGCAACCTCCGCGATAATGGCTACATTAATATTGAC
>JAFSBP010000003.1 GCA_017437205.1 Lachnospiraceae bacterium | reverse complement strand
TGTCCACGCCGTAGGAACTTAAGTGGATACCGGTCAAGACCACCTCGCGGTACCCGGCCTTTGCCAGAGCAGTAACCTCAGCGACTACATCCGCCAGCTCACGGCTGCGCACCCGCCCTCTGGTGTAGGGAATGATACAATAACTGCAGAACTGATTGCAGCCGTCCTGCACCTTGATAAATGCTCTGGTGTGCTCCGCCGTGTGGGAGATGGACAGCGTCTCATATTCATGAGTCTTTGCGATGTCAATCAATGCCTCATTGGCGGAACGGTCTGCAAAGAAGTTATCTAAAATACTGACCAGCTCGTTTTTCTGATTGTTTCCGATGATCAAATCCACCGCCTCATCGGCCAGAAGAGCTTCTCCTGCGGCCTGCACATAGCAGCCTGCGGCAACCACCACCGCTCCCGGGTTCAACGTCTTCGCACGATGGAGCATCTGTCTGGATTTTCGGTCTGCAATATTGGTCACGCTGCAGGTGTTCACCACATAGACGTCTGCCGTTTCCTCAAAGGGGACGATCTCGTAGCCGGCAGCCTCAAGAAGCTGCTGCATAGCCTCTGTCTCATAAGCATTCACCTTACAGCCTAAATTATGCAATGCTGCTTTCATAATATTTCCTCCTGTCCAATTTTCCGTCGGAATCAAATCACTTTATTGCCAACAGACAGGGATAACATAGATTATTTTACCTTTGAATACACCAAATGTCAATCCGGGAATATAAAGTCATACCAGTGAGTTTCCGGAGTGCTCTTTCTATACTCGGTCTTATCGAAAGCTACATCGTATCTTACACTATAAACCGCCCCCGGTATCCCGTCCTCCAATACACTGATGCATTTTCCAATCCAATCGACATGTCCGGTCAGATCCCCATCGCCGTACTCCAGAATCGTTCTGGTATCTTCCTGATAATAATCGATCAGTAACGTGCGGTGCAGTAATCCGATTTCCGCCACTCTGGCCTCCTCCGGAATCACGCCAGCCAGATACCTTTTCATCTGCTCATAGGGAATTACCGTATATTTATCCGCCCCTATTTTCAGATATTCCCGCATTTCGGCAGTCTCGAAAATAGTCTTCCCCAGCTCTATTTCTGCGTCCGTCAGAATAAGTTCCGGAAGATCTTCCAATATCTCCTCTTTGCTGAGTTCCGTATCCGTAAACTTGGTCGAGCGAAAATGCGTCTTAGTATAATACCAACAACCACCAAACACAATCACCGCTGTCAGTGCACAGGCAACAATCAGTTTTATTTTTGTCCTGCGCTTCTGTCGGTAGATCATCTCCACACATTCATATGCTTCCTGACTCGGTGTAATTTCCATCGGCTCGCACATGTCTTTTACCAGTGCAGCACACTCACTGCAGAACTCAATGTGTTCTTCAATTAATCGATTGCTCTCCTCAGAGGTCAATCCATCCGCATACAGCGGCAACAAATCGCGAATAATCTCACACTTCATGCTTCTCCCTCCATTTCTGACCGTATCCGGCTCTTCGTTCTAAAAAAATTTACCCGCGCCCAGTTTTCGCTTTTGCCCAAGGCAAGGCCGATGTCTCGGAAATTCATTCCCTCCAGACGCATAATAAACACCTGTTTCTGTTCGGGCGTGACGCTATCCAACAGCTTAAGCACCTGTTCGGCTTCCGCCTTCTGTAAGTGAATCGATTCTGCTGATGGGGTAGCGATCCAGTTCGCTTCATCCAGACTCACAAACCGTTTCTTTCTTCGGCACTCACTGTAAAACAGATTCCTCGCGATGGTACAAAGCCAGGTGGAGGCTTTATACTTCGGATCGTACTGTTTAATGTGTTCTATCGCTTTGCAAAAAGCTTCCGCCGCCAAATCCTCCGCCAAGTCAGGATCCGCGCAAAGCGATAGCAGATAGCCGTAGACAATCCGATAATTGTCTCTGTAAAATGCTTCCAGCACGATTCCCACACCTCCTTTGGTTTTGTTCTATTGGTTATACGCAAAAAGGTGAGATTTGTTACAAATTTATAAAAACAAAATAGCATGACTTGGGCCACGCTATTTTGAATCCACCGTATTTAGGCTTGCACCTCAATTACCTCCCGGGTATCCAGCGCCCTTTCCACCATCTCATCGATCTTCTCCGCCAGATTTTCCTCTGACTTTGCAATAGCCTTTACGATGGGCTTAGTCACGGGATGCTTTGCCACGAAGATGGTACAGCAGTCCTCGTAAGGCAAGATGGAGGTCTCAAAGGTATTGATCTTCTTCGCAATCTTTACGATATCGTCTTTGTCAAAGGCGATCAGCGGACGGTAAACGGGCAGTTTGCAGACCTCGTTGGTCACCGCAAGACTCTGAATGGTCTGGGATGCCACCTGGCCGAGGCTCTCGCCGGTGATCAGTCCAAGACTTCCGGACTCCTCCGCGATTTTTTCAGCAATACGCATCATATAGCGGCGCATGATGATAGTCAACTCATCATGAGGACACTGATCGTAAATATAAAGCTGAATCTCGGTAAAGTTGATCACGTGAAGACGGATCGGACCAGTGTAGACAGACACCAGTTTTGCCAGATCAACCACCTTCTCCTTCGCACGCTCGCTGGTGTAGGGCGGTGCATGAAAATACACTGCGTCCAGCGTCACACCGCGCTTCGCAATCATATAACCGGCCACAGGGCTGTCGATTCCGCCGGAGAGAAGCAGTGTCGCCTTTCCTGCGGTTCCCGCGGGCATACCGCCCTGACCGGGAATCGACTTCGAGTAAATATTTACCAACGTAGGGCGAAGCTCCACATTGATCTTCACCTGCGGATCATGGACATCCACCTTTGTCTCGGGGAAGGCTTCCAAAATCGCCTCACCGAGAGCCGCATTCACATCGTTGGACTCCATGGGGAAGGATTTGTCCACGCGGCGGCAGAACATTTTGAACGTGAAGTTTTTGTCCGGGTACTCCTTTTCCACGTGGGCAAGCACCTCTTTTTTCAGCTCCTCGAAGTTCATCTTCGACTTCTGCACGATGGGGCAGATCGCCACAATACCAAAGATTTTCTGCAGGCAGTCAACCGTCTCGTCATAGTCAAATGCCCCCTCGGCCTTCACATAGACACGGCCGGACTCTTTGAACACCTTGAACTGTCCGTCGATTTTGTATAATTTTTGACGCATCTGGCGCACCAGCGCGTCCTCAAACAGGTAGCGGTTCTTTCCCTTGATGGCGATCTCCGCATATTTGATCAAAAACACCTGAACCATAATTTCCTCTTTCTTCGCCAGAAACAGCGAACCTGTATATACTATTGAAGCAAAAGACTCTATCTTCTGCTGTATCTTCTGAGCACCGGAAGCAACTCTCTCAAGCAATCCACCGCATAACAGATTTCTTCTTCCGTGGTAAATGTGCTGAAGCTGAACCGCAGCGTGGAATCCAAATATTTCTTCTCCACACCGATCCCCTGCAAGGTACCGCTCACCGCCGGATGATTGGATGAGCAGGCCGATCCGGAAGAGACGTAAACTTTTCTTTCCTCAAGGGAATGTAAAAGCACTTCACTGCGCACGCCTTCAAAGCTGACGCTCACAATGTGGGGAGCACTGTCGCGGCCGGTCAGACCGTTGACCCTTGTCCCTTCAAGCGTTTGCACTTCACGAATAAACAATTCCTTTATTTGGTATAAGTGGTCAATTTTTTCCTCAAACCGTGTGTACATTTCCACTGCTGCCACGCCGAGTCCCGCCACACCGGGCACATTGTCCGTGCCGGAGCGCATATCATTCTGCTGACCGCCTCCATAGAGCAGCGGGCGCACCTTTGTTCCCTCACGAATGTACAAAAACCCGGTTCCCTTCGGTCCGTGAATCTTATGACCGCTGACGCTCAGCAAATCAATCCCCATCCGCTGGGGATAGATTCGATATTTTCCGTAGGCCTGGATCGCATCCACATGAAACAATGCGTGGGGCACCTTCTTTTTGATCAGGGTTCCAATCTCCGCGATGGGATTTACCGATCCGATCTCATTGTTCACGTACATCGCAGACACAAGGATCGTCTCATCGTCCAGCACGTTCTCTAACTCATCCAACCGCACATGTCCGTGCTCATCCACTGGCACATAGGAGACACGAAATCCCTCGTTCTCCAGAAATCCAAATACATTGTACACCGAGGCATGCTCGATCGTGGTCGTGATAATATGATTGCCGCGGCGTTTATTCGCCATCGCCGCGCCAATGATCGCCATATTGTTCGACTCGGTACCTCCGGAGGTGAAGTAAATCTCCTTCATCTGAGCCTTCAGCGTCTTCGCGATATCCATTCTGGCAGTCTTGATATAACTCTCCGCCTCAAATCCTTTTCGGTGAAGCGACGACGGATTCCCATAATCCTCGGTCATCGTCCGGACGACCACGTCCCGCACCGGTTCAATCACCCTGGTGGTGGCGGAATTGTCCAAATATACTTCCATAATCTATCCTCATTCAGCGCATTCGCGCCTCTCTCTTTCGTTTATCCACATCCAGCCATCAGGGTTCCAAGGCATATCCCAACATCGACAACACGCACATCCCGGCTGTCTCCGTCCGAAGTATCCGACGTCCCAGCGTGATCGGCATATACCCAGCCGCGCTCGCCGCCTCGACCTCCTCTTCGGAAAAGCCGCCCTCCGGTCCGATAAATACCGCCACCGTCGCTCCCGGCGGAATCTCACCAATACATCTGCGGGTAAATGCCATCCCTTCCGCGTTCTCATAAGGCATCAGCTTAACATCATACCCATCAGCTTCCAGAAGCGCCTGTTTAAAACTCATCACCGGACAGACTTCGGGGATCAGCGTCCGTTTCGACTGCTTCGCCGCTGCCTCGGCGATTCCGTTCCAACGCTTCACTTTGCCATCAGCCTTCTTTTCATCCAGTTTTACCACCGCACGGCTGGTCGCCACCGGCACGATGGCGCTCACACCCAGCTCCGTATTCTTCTGAATGATCAGTTCCATCTTATCGCTCTTCGGCAGCCCCTGAAACAGAGTCACCCTGATCGGAAGTTCCGTACTCTCCACGCGATTTCCCGTCAAGTCAACAATCACTTGCTCACTGCTGATCTCACCGATCTCACCCTCATAGCAAGCTCCGAGACCATCCGCAATGCGGACCGCCTCGCCGGGCTTCATCCGAAGCACGTTGCGGATATGATTCACATCCGGTCCGGTGATGACGGCGCGGGAAGGCTCTATCTGATTCGGTTCCACATAAAACTGATACATTTTCTTCTCCTTTGGTGAAGTTCGGTAAAAAATCGCCACTTGGGACATCTTTCGCCAGTGCAAACTGATAATATTTTATTATAGCACAGATCGCGATAAAATGCAATTTCAAAAATGCCCGCTCCAAATGACGGAACGGGCGGCCTTTAACTTTCTCTTTTCAATTTATCTGTGATCATCCTTCTCGCCGTCACCGACACCCACTCACCCTGGTAAGTGGTCTCGATCACTTCGAACTCATCATTTTCCGCGAACGCTTCCTTGACTCTGTCCTCCCAAGTATTGATGATACCGGAGGTGATGAATACGCCGCCGTGCTTGATATGTTTTGCGACCTCGCCCTGAAGCATGATGATGACCGGCGCAAGAATGTTCGCCACAGCCACCTCGTACTGCTCAAATCCAGCCTCAGCCTGCACTGCCTCGTCATCGATGATATTTCCTTCGATTACCTTGAACTGCTCTGCGGTGATTCCGTTCACCTCAGCGTTTTCCATGGCTGCGGTCACTGCGTTCTCATCTAGGTCTGTACCGAAGGCATAGCCAGCCCCCAACTTCAATGCGGCAATCGCCAAAATTCCGCTGCCGGTTCCCACATCCAAAACGGTATCTCCGGGCTTTAACCACTTTCGGATCTGTCGGATACACAGCTGTGTGGTCTCGTGGGTTCCGGTACCGAATGCGGTTCCGGGATCAATCTCAATCGTCAGCTTATCTTTGTGCTCCTCGGGGATTTCCTCCCAGGTGGGCTTGATCAGAATATCATCTACGGTAAAGGGCTTAAAATACTCTTTCCAGTTGTTCATCCAGTCCTTATCCTCGGTCTGGCTCTCGGTGATCGTTCCCTCGCCGATGTTCACAAACAGTTTCAGCTCCTCCAACCCTTCTCTTACCTGAGCAAGCAGTTCCTCCGGATCCACATCCACATCCAGATAAAAGGATACCTTTGCAGTACCGTCGTCCGGCCCGAGCTCGGGCAGAATGTCGATGAACATGCCCTTCGTCTCACTCTCGGTGAGAGGAATATTGTCCTCGATCTCAATGCCTTCCACGCCCAGCTCATCCAGCATGCTGCTGATCAGATCAACTGCCTCTGTGGTGGTATCTATGGTAAATCTATTCCACTGCATACTTTTTCTCCTTTACTTGAACAAGCCTTTCTTCTTCGGCTTATCGTCGTCCGGCTTGATTCCGCGCATCGCGTCGTCGAATGCCTGCAGCGCCTCTCTCTGCTCTTTCGTCAATTTCTCCGGCACATTCACCACCAGCGTCACATAGTGATCGCATCTGGTCTGACGGTTTCTAATGTAAGGAACGCCCTTGCCGCGCAGGCGGATGCGGGTTCCGGTCTGAGTTCCCGGCTTCACCTCGTACTCTACCTCTCCGTCCACCGTCGCGATACGGATGGTTCCACCGAGGGTCGCTGTCACGAAGGTGATATACTCATCGGTATATATATGATTATCCTGGCGGACAAATTTCGGATGATTGGATACCAATACTTCAACCAACAAATCTCCTCTTCCGCCACCACGAAGACCTTCCTCGCCCTTGCCGGAAATGCGAAGTGTCTGACCGTTGTCGATGCCTGCGGGAACGGTCACCTGAATCTTCTTTCTGGAGCTGGTATGTCCGGTTCCGTAACACTTCGGGCACTTTTCTTTGATAATTTTTCCTGAGCCGCCGCACTCAGGGCAGGCCTGAACGTTTCTCACCATACCAAACAAGGACTGCTGGGTGTAAACCACCTGACCGCTGCCGTTACATTTTGTACAGGTCACCGGCTCGGTTCCGGGCTTTGCACCGGTTCCGTGGCACTCGGAACACTCATCCTTCGAGGTGATCTCTATCTCTTTTTCACAGCCAAACACCGCTTCCTCGAAGGAAATGCGGATACTGGTGTGCAGGTTCTGCCCCTTCATGGGACCGTTATAATTGCTCTGACGACGGCTTCCGCCTCCGAACAGATCGCCGAAAATGTCGCCGAAATCAAAACCGCCGAAGTCAAAACCATTGAAATCGAAGCCGCCGGCTCCGCCGCCCTGCTCAAAGGCAGCATGACCAAATTGATCGTACTGCTTACGTTTTTCCGGGTCACTGAGAACTGCGTATGCCTCGGAAGCTTCCTTAAACTTCGCCTCAGCCTCCGCATTGCCCTGATTGGTATCCGGATGATATTTCTTCGCCAATGAGCGGTATGCCTTTTTCAAGTCTGCGTCAGTCGCCGTTTTCGCCACACCGAGCACTTCGTAATAATCTCTCTTACTCTCTGCCATAATTTTTCCT
>JAFSBP010000064.1 GCA_017437205.1 Lachnospiraceae bacterium | reverse complement strand
ACCGCGCGGACGAACCTCCTGACTGACCACCTGATGAATCAAATCATAAATAATCTCCTTGTTGACGGTTTCGAATTCCAGTGCTTCCCAGTCCTGCGCCAAAATCTCCTGGACCGTTTTGTGCTCCGACCCGCTGCCGTACCCGAGGAATTGCGCGAGTTTTCTCATATCTGCAGCAGCAGCCGGACTCTCGTCGCCCTTCAACAAAAATTCCGGATCCCCCTTCAGATAACGCAAATTTGCAATCATAACGACAATCGACGGAACATTTTCCATGTCTTCTCCACTGAACGCATATTGAGAGTGACAGCGATATGCCCAGCCATCCTCATCGACATAGGATGCGCTCTTCTCTGACCAAGTCTTTTTTTTCAATGTCACCTCATCGTACACCCCCTGCTCAACACAGGCGGTCATCACAAGCATGAGCATCACCGCGATGGCCCCCATCGCCACAGCTTTCACGTATGTTTGTCTCCTCATTCCATCGCCTCCTCTCATCAATTTTCTCTGCGCATCGCATCAATCGGACTCTCGCCCCGCAACTTCCCGGCAGCGTAGAAATTGGATACAAATACCAACAGAACAACTGCTGCCATTCCGACCGCAATCATCAGCCAGGGAACGCTTACTCCTGTCCCGAGATAACTGTCCGCCATTTTGTAGATCACACCGCAGATCAACGCTCCCAAGGGCAGGCTGATCGCAAATGCTTTTACAATGTAGCTCATACATTCCACCAGGAGCATTCTGTTCATCTCCCCGTCCGTCATTCCGATGCTCTTTAGCATACCGAAGTCACGGCGGCGCAGGAAAAGATTCGCTGATATCGTATTAAATACATTCGTTGCACAAACCAGCGCAATCAAGATCAGCAACCCATTGATGATGAATCGGACAAGGGATACCGAAACCATCAGGCGCAGATACTGACTGTCCTCGTAAAGACCCTGATAGCTGAATGATGACGATTCCTCCATATGTGCCAGAAGTGTGGTGTCTGTTCTGACATAATCCTCACTCTTCACCATAATATAGGGGTGATAACGATCCGCCTCATCCTCAGGAAACTGGGACATCGGCAGAATCAACGCAGTTTCACTCTCCTCGGAATGAATACCGAAGGGTCGGTTTTCCAGACTTTCGCCCACATGAATAACCGCATTCTCATCCTCCCAGGTCAGAAGAAGTTCTCCCCTCGCTCTTGCCTCACTATCATAGGCATAGTAATTACAGGACAACCTTCCCGTCTCCCCATCGGTGGCAAACTCTATCAGAACGGTCATCACCGTGACCAGCTCCAGCTTTCCGTCTTCCTTCGGCAATGCGACCATTGCCTCCAATGTGGTCTCGCCCTTCGGCGTTACCCCTGTGGAAATCATCACCTCCGCATCTGCCCAGCTCTCAGCCCGCAAGGCTTCAGGGATCGTCATGTAGTTTTCGTACAGGTAGATCTCTGCCCCCTCTTTCAGCCATGCTCCGTAATAGGTGTCAGTCGCCGCCGCTCCGTTCTCATCTAAGTATATGTCCGACTTTACCTTTGTCTTGACCGTGACTGCCAATGGCTCCTCGGCGATCAAATAAGGCATGGGGTCGATTCCCTCACTGCGCAGCACTTCCTCAAAAAGCGAATCTTCCAGATAAATGACCTTTGCCCGCCTCGTACTTGACTCGCCATCCGGTAGCTCTTGCTTGTCCTCCGGCAGTTCCAGATTGCCTTCCCATTTAAGGATCTCACGGTACCCATCGGTAAACGCACGATTGGGTACACTGACTTTATTTGTTCCGATGCTCTTGTACATGACCTTCGCCTCAGTCACTGCGGGAGCACTTTTCACAAATTCAAGCTCTGCCTCCAAATCTATTTCATTCCCTAGGTGGCAGGAAAAGTCATAGTTTTCCCCCTCATAGGCATCCAGAATCAGATCAAGCGTATCCCCCAAATAATTCACCGCAATAAACAAAACCAGACTAAAGGATAACGCAATGACCGTCGCTCGGTATTTTCTTCGACTGATCTTGTCATATTTTCTGGCAAGCACACCCGGCAGACCGAACAGTTTCGCGATCAAGCCCGAAACACGAAGTTTCTCCGAACGAGTACGGATCTCCTTACTTTTCCTAACAGCCTCGATTGGAGTGATCTTGGTTGCCCATCTAGCAGGCTGCCAGGTGGAAATTAGAATCGTAACCATACAGAGTAAAACCGTCAGCACGGCAATGACCCATGAGGGAATCGCATAAAATTCCACCACCACATCTACGCCAGATGCCAGATACTGATAAAGCTCGGCGATCTGCTGACCATATCGGTTCAGCACTGCTGCTGTCAGACAGAAGCCTGCCACCATGCCGATCGGCACACTGATCCCGACGATCACCAACGCCTCGAAGCGCACACTTTTTCGAATCTGCCATTTTGTCGCTCCGATACCGGTCAGCAGCCCAAACTGCATCGTGCGCTCGGACACCGAGATGGAAAAGGCATTGCTGATCGGATTGACAGAAGCGATTACGACCACAAGAATCATCGCGATTGCCAGAATTAGAAGCATTGCAGTGTCGGAATTGTCGCTGACTCCGTATAAACTCAGCAGCTCCTCATGTAGAAACCTGCTCTCCCCATAATCCTCCCTCGCCAAAGGGTAGGCACCTGACTGCCACTGGGTCTTTGCGTACACCCGGTGCCACAATGCGTCTCCCTCATTACCGTCCGCAAGCGTGATCATTGCGTAGAGCTGTGATGCCTCCGGGTCCGCAGAGAAGTGATTATTCTCCATTATACCGACCACCGTATAGGTTTTCTCGAATTCCTCTGCGGGCACATCATTCAGCAATTCAAGCTTTTCCTCTGAGGACAGTTTTGTCCGCAGCTCAAGGGTGACCGTATCCCCCACCGCTACAGTCGGCTTCCCCTCAAATTCAAGTCGCACATTGAAATCCTCCGGCAGAACGATCTCATTGCTGTTTTCCGGAAGACGCCCCTCAGTCAACTGAATTGTCATCATTTTCAGAAACGCATCGTCCACCGCACTCAGGCGGAAAATGCCAAAGGTGAGGTCATCGTCATAATAATCATAAAAATCACAATACCCCAGTACCTTAACATCCGCGACAGACTGAATATTCTCGTCCTGCTTCAGATGTTCCAGCTTTTCATCTGAGGAATAATCAAACTGCACATAGAAGTCTCCAAGCTCATGTATCGCTCCTCGAACCAAAAAATCCCACATGCTGTAGACCATCGTCGTGACCGCCATAAACATTGCCGCTGACATCGCCACACTAAAAATCGTCACCAGCGTTCTGGTTCGGTTCTTCCACATGCCTTTCCACGTAACTTTATGAATAATATTCATCCTCTTCCCCCTTACAAATTCTCCATCCGTATGGCATCAATCACATTGTCCTTGTGCATCTTTCTCATCACACTGAAAATAGATACCAGCACGATCAGGAACACAACCACAATGCCGCTCAAAACCGTCTGCCAGGGAAACCCGACAGTCATCACATAATAGACTCTGTACGTCCGATAGATTCCGTAACAGATCATAAGCCCAATAGGTATGCTCCAAATCAACGCCCGACTCCCGTAGATTATACCTTCTATCACCAGCATCCGGTCAATCCCGCGGTTGGGCATTCCCATGCTACGAAGCATCGCAAAATCACGACGGCGCAAAGCAAGATTTGCAGAAATCACATTAAACACATTGACTGCGGAGGTCAGAGTAATCAGCAGAACGATGCTGTTGGCAATAATGCGAATGATCGCAGTCATGTTGCGCGCAGTTTGACTCTCTTCCACCTCATCCCAGAGACCGGTCCCTCCGTATTTTTCCATGTACTTGTCCAGACTCTTCAATGCTTCCTTATAATTTTCCGCTTTCAGCATGACCGAGTATCGATCTGATTCCGTTTTCCAGCCTTTCTCCTCCAACAGGGAAAGTGGCAGAATAATACCTGCGGTAACACTTATCCCGAACGGCCTTTCATCAAGACACGCGCCAGTCCGCAACAGTTCCACCTCGGCAGACGTTGTCAGCAAGAGTTCCCCCCGCTCACCGGTTTCATTGTCATAGATATAATAGCAATAGTTCCGCTGGTTGCTCGTCTCCCCCTCGGTGATCTCCAACAGAAAATATGCGACCTGCTCAATGACCTGACCATCCTCCGTCAGTTCCATATTTTGTGCTTTCAAAATAACCTGTCCTTGATCATTCACCTCATAACTGTCCTGACGGTTCTTCCAGTCTTTACTGACCAATTCTTCCGGCACACGAAAGACATCCTGCGAAAGCACCTGTATCGCTGCGCCCTCGGCCCACTTCGAACCATAATATTTTTTTGAAACCCGCTCACCTTCCGGTGTTTTCAGCGAAAGGGAGTTGCTGGTCATGGTTGTTGCTGCAATCTCCCCTCTCAAGTAAGGCTCGGGATTGATTCCCGCCTCACGCAGTGCCTTCTCATAAACCTCGTCCTCAATAAACGCTACCGAGATCCATGTCACTTTCCACCCCGCATTCGGATCCTCACGCTCGATTGAGACCACTTCATTTCTCCACTCCTCAGAATAGGCAGTGTAGGGAATAATGATATCTTTTCTCGTTTCAAACCCCACCACCGCATCTGCAATTCCGGGAGCCATCTTTATCGCTTCCTTATACTCGAACGGATCTACCTGCCACTGTGCCTCTGTGTAAAAATCATAACTATCCGTATGCATCGCATCTGCCATCATGTTATAGCACGCCGTGAGATAATTCGTCGAAATGAACAGAATCAACCCCACCGAAAGCGCGACCGTCGTTGCCCGATATGTTCTCCGGCTGACATGATAATATTTCTTTGCCAGCACCGCAGGAAGTCCTAATCTGTGCTGTGACAATTTACCTACTCTGGCCAACTTAGATATACTCCGGATATCCTCACTCTGTCTGATTGCCTCCATCGGCGTCAGCCGGCTTGCCCGACGGGCGGGAATCCACGCAGAAATCAGCACCGTCACTATACACACTGCAATTGCAATCATCACAATGGGCCATGAAACTGTCGTTTTCAACACCGTGTTCCCTTCAACGTCATGTACTATCGATTTAAAAATATCAACGCCTTCGCTCCCCCAAAACATAAATATTACCGCCATCGTACCGTAGCCAATCAAAAGGCCGATGGGAATCGCAACTCCACAAATCACCACCGCCTCAAACAACACGCTCTGACGAATTTGCTTTTTTGTCTGGCCGATACTGGACAGCAATCCAAACTGCTTTGTCCGCTCTGCCACGGAGACTGTGAACGCATTGCTAATCGGATTTACAGCTGCCACCATGACGATGAGAATAGCCACAATTGCCATCAACAGAATCATCCAGTTTGCATTGGCATGTTCGGTAAGTCCATACAAATTCAACAAGCGCTGATTGAGATAGACCTTTTCCCCATACTCCCGTTCGGCAAGCTCACCCGCCTGCCCCGGCTGCTCAGTCTTCGCGTAAAGACGATGCCAGACCGCCTCTCCCTCGCTACCGTCTTTGAGCGTGATCAGCGTATCCGCCGCCCATTGGAACACCTCCTCCGATAGCAGCAAAAAGTTCTGCTCTTCCATGGTACCCACTATGGTATAGGTAGTCTGAAACTCCCGATACGCCTGCTCGGTAATGATTGGAAGTGTTGTCTCTTTTTCCATATAGTTAAACATCTCCAGCGTGACGGTATCTCCGACAGAAATGCCCAATAGCTCACAAAGACGTTCCGGCACCAAGACCTCGGAACTGTTCTTCGGAAGCCGTCCCTCCGAAAGCAAAAGCCCCATCTTTTCCCAGAACAATTCATTCACCGCACCCACTCGATAGGTCCGAGATATTCCGGTTTCCTCGTTCACATACCGATAACAACCTAGAATTCCAACATCCACCACATAACGAACATTCGCTTCTTCTTTCAGATTGACCGTATCCTCCTCCGATGCATAATCAAACTGGACAAAAAAATCTCCACCTTGAGCGACTTGTTCCTGTACAGAATAATTCCAGAGACTGTATGCCCCGGTGATGACCGCCATAAACATGGCCGCTGACATCACCACGCTGAAAATCGTCACCAGCGTTCTGGTTCGGTTCTTCCACATGCCTTTCCACGTAACTTTGTGAATGATGTTCATCGAATCACCTCATCCCTCGCAATCTTTCCATCTTCGATGGAAATGATCCGATCCGCCTGTAGGGCGATGGACTCGTCATGGGTAACCACAATCAACGTCTGACCGTACTGTTTGTTGGACAGCTTCAGAAGCTCCACGATCTCCTGAGAATTTTTTGAGTCCAGATTTCCCGTGGGCTCGTCCGCCAGCACGATTGCGGGGGAGTTCATCAACGCACGACCGATGGACACTCTCTGCTGCTGTCCGCCGGAGAGCTGATTCGGCAAATGTTTCTCCCGATCCTTCAGATCAAGGATAGTCAACAATTCCTGCAGCCGGCTTTCGTTCACCTTCCGCCCGTCCATCAACACCGGCAGCGTAATGTTTTCCGTCACATTCAGCACCGGAATCAGGTTGTAAAACTGATAGATCAGACCCACCTGACGGCGGCGGAAAATCGCCAGCTGATCCTCATTCTGTGCAAACACATCCTGCCCCTCCAGAAACACCTTGCCGGAAGTGGGACGATCCACCCCGCCCAAGATGTGCAAAAGCGTAGATTTTCCGGAACCGGACGGACCGATAATCGCCAGAAACTGCCCCTTTTCCACAGAAAACGACACATCATCCAGCGCACGGACCTCACTGTCCCCCGATCCGTATATTTTTGAAAGATTCTCCACACGTAAAATTTCCATTGCGAATTCCCCCTTTGGTTTTTTAGACAAGTCAATCGGACAAAAAATTTTGTGAGGCACCAGATTTTGTCTACTTGTCCCTAGTATCATCAGTATATCACCGCCAAGTGACATTACAGTGACTTTCCGGTGACAGATTTGTCACCTATGAAACTTAATCGCAACGTGGGTCGAGAGTGGGTTGTTGTGTGCCCAGCTGGTTCATGGTGGTTTTGGCGAAAATATCGGCATTGACTCTATGAGCAAACGATAGGCAGTTTTTCGCCGTTTTGCGAGCATAGCGACGGACAAAGGATCAACTGTCTGAGCCCGCAGGGCGAGTTTTGATCCTGTCCGTCAATATGCGGCGGAGCAAAACAAGAAAAACAACGTGTTTGCGGTAGATTCAATGCCGATATT
>JAFSBP010000063.1 GCA_017437205.1 Lachnospiraceae bacterium | reverse complement strand
TGCGTTGTCGCGGATGTTCAGAGAATCGATGTCCTTCAGCGAGAAGACGATACGGCTTGGCGATGAATTAAAACTGATCGATGATTACATGCTCATCCAAGGTAAACGTTATGAGGACAGGCTGCGGTATGAGGTTGAAGTTCCGAGAGAACTGGAGGAAGTAATGATTCCACAGATGACGATACAGCCCATCGTAGAGAATTCGATCAAGTATGCACTGGAGGGAAGTTTAGACTCATGCACTATCAGAATTCTTGGATATAAAGACGATGATACGGCAGTGGTTATTGTGGAGGATAACGGACCGGGAATTGATAAGGACATTTTGAGTAAGATTAGCGAAGGAACCGTGGAGACAGAAGGAAACGGAATTGGGCTTATGAACATCCAAAAGCGTATTCAGTTGGTGTTCTCAGAGGATTACGGTTTGGAGTTTCATCGGGTTAATGAGTGCACACAGGTTTGGATTCGCGTTCCGTTTATGAATCAGACACAGGGAGAGGAAAATGTATAATTTAATCTTTGTTGATGATGAAAACCGGGTATTAGAAGTCATCAAGACGATGATTGACTGGGATAAAATGGGTATTCGGGTAATCGGCTGGTGCAATAATGCGTTGAGCGCATTGGAGTTGATGATCAATGAGCAACCGGATATTTTGGTGACGGATATAAAAATGCCGGTGATGGATGGTTTGGAATTGATTTCCCGGGCAAAGGAAATGTATCCGGATCTGGAATGTCTGGTGATTTCGGGACATGACGAATTTGAATTAGCCAGGTCGGCGATTAAGCGAGGTGTCCGTGGATACCTCTTAAAACCATGTGCGAAGGAAGAACTTGAAAGCAGCATCCGTGAGTGTGTGGAATCGATTAAGCGCAGCCAGTATGGGATGCATTACAACTTTGAGCAGAGGCGACAGAACATAGAGAGTCTTTGTGATAAGTTGATGTCCATAAAATTCTCCCAAAGTCCGGAGGACGAGACACTGGTTTATCAGATAGCAACTCAATATAATTATTTTAGCCTTTTGAGAGAAGCGACACTGATGGCGGTGGTTCAGCATGAACAGATGGTTCAAAGTTTAAACGCAATTGTCAAAGGGTTGTCGAAAATCCAGGGAAGTGATGAACTGATTCGCTGGACTGTGGATGCATTTAGGGAGATTAACAAGTACACAGGAATCTCCGACCCGGTGGTAGCAAAAATGGTGGAGTTTGTGCATGAAAACTACGACATGTCCAGTCTTACCCTGCAGTATGTGGCAGATAATGTGATTCATTTGACGGCAAGATACATCGGCGGACGTTTTTTTAAGACAATGAACATGAAATTCAGCGATTATCTTCTTCAGGTGCGCATGGAAAAGGCAATAGAATTTCTGCGGGAGACAGGCGACTCAAATGCGGATGATATTGCGAACAGGATTGGTTTGGGAAACAATGTCCAGTATTTTTACCGTCTGTTCCGGCAATATACAGGCATGACACTGAAAGAATACCGAGACAAAATGATCAGAGGGGAACTGAATTAACATACTAAGCACAGGAGGACAAAGGTGATGGCGAAAACGATTTTATTTCAAGGAGATTCTATTACCGACTGCGGTAGGAGTCGCCAGGATGATGCGATGACCGGAACCGGTTACGCGACCATGGTGAAAGGAGCTTTGGGTGCGAAATATCCCGGAGAGTATTGTTTTATCAACAAAGGAGTGGGAGGAAGCAGGATCACGGATGTTTATACCAGAATTAAGTCAGATATCATCAATTTGAAGCCGGATTACATGAGCATGTTGATCGGTGTCAACGATGTATGGCACGAGATTGATCTGAATATGGGCGTGTCTGCGGAAAAATATGAGCGGATCTATGAGATGCTGATAGAGGAAGTGCTGGAAGCTCTGCCTGACATCAAAATCATGATCTTAGAGCCGTTTGTACTTGAGGGGGAGGCGACAGCTGCGACAGAGGAAGCCCCTAATCGCTGGAAGATTTTCCGTTCGGAGGTGGAACTTCGGGCTGTCGCGGCAAAGCGGGTGGCTGAGAAATATCATCTGAGCTTTGTTCCATTGCAGAAGATGTGGGATGATCTGTGCCGGAAGGCAGAGCCTTCCTACTGGCTGGCAGACGGGGTACATCCGACGGCTATGGGGCATTATGTGCTGGCGAAGGAGTGGATGAAGGCGTTCGACGGAGTGGAGAGATAAGTATGGAGAAAAGAAAGATTAAAATTTTTTTACTGTTCTTTGTGTTAATGTTTATGCTCTCCGCCTGTGGAAGTATCGGAGATGGAACAGAAAATACAGAACAGACATCAAGTGAAGATTTAACAAGTGTTGCGGAGGTTGAAACTACCTCTGAGGCAGAAACTGATGGCGGCAAATTAGAAGAAGGCAGATATTCCTGTTCATACACGGATCACTGTGTGTATACTTATGCCACCGGCTATGATGAAGATGACAGGGGCTCTGGTGCACGAATAATCAGAAGCAAAGAGGAATTGACGGCTTACTGCGAGGCTAATAAAAAGATATTTGACTTCGATTATAAAGGCAAAAAAGACGACAGCTTTAATTCGGTGACATCAAACTACGACGAAAATTGGTTTGCGGCAAATCAGCTGTTGCTCATCCCGCATGGAGGGACGCTAGGGTTTAATTATGAGGCGATTGCATGTGATCTGATTGTGGGGGAGAATTGTTATGTGACGCTGGCAGTGACAGTAGAAGAACAGGTTCCCGAGTTATATTCGGATGCTTATGAGCGTTATTTTATGATTGTCGAGCTTCACAACACGAATATTCCGGATCAGGCGGAAATTGTGTGTACATGGGAAACGGTGCATAAAACAAAGGAATATGTGAAGGTGGACACTGTGTTGGAAAACGGAGGATTGCCGGAGGGAGACTACGCATGTCCTTATACATCGAAAATTATTTACACCTATTCTGAACTGATGTATGGGCAAGGAGATCAGTGGCCGGAGAATCGGGTGATCACGAGTAAGGCGGAATTGGCTGCGTTTTGCGATGACTACAAAACAACATTTGATTTCGATTATCGACAGAAGCTTGGCGAAACGGAGTGTATCAGCTTTAATGAAGCGACGGCGGCATATGACGAAAAGTTGTTTGAGGAGAGACAGTTGATTTTGATACCGTCTACGGGAACCGTCGGAGTGGACTATTCAGTGACAGATTGCAGGTTGATCATAGGAGCAGATGATTCGGCATTGCTTGAAGCAGAGTTAGAAACGCGGAGCGGAAAGTTGACTACATTCGATAGCTGTGACTTTTTTGTGATTATCGAAATACCGGC
>JAFSBP010000062.1 GCA_017437205.1 Lachnospiraceae bacterium | reverse complement strand
TATCTGCCTACTCTGCACATAAAAGCAGACACGTCAGGCAAAAACGCATCGGGAAATCCCCACAAAAAGCGATCTGCTTCGTAAGTAAAATCTCCCTCATATCCAATCTCCACCAATGCCTTAAGCACCTCATCCCATTCCGTATTTCCCAAGTAGGGAAGTGTGTGTCGGTCTCTCATGCGGTCATTATCGTGAACGTGCAATGCCTGAAGGTATTTCTTCCCCAATATACGGATTGCATCTTGGGGATTCTCGCCAATCAAACCGGCATGACCAAGATCAAGGCATGCCACAAACCAATCTTGATCAACCGTCTCCATGTATGCCCTAAACTCCTTACTGGATCCACAAGTACTCCCGATATATTCTCGTTCTTTATTGCGGGTAAACATATTTTCCAATGCAACCTTGATTTTAAATTTTTTGCAATAGGGTAAGAGTCTGTTATAGAAGTCAATATTCACCTTCCAAATTTCTTCCGGCAAAGTATTTTCCGGAAAGCCGGTGTATGGGTGAACAACGATTGCTTTTGCTCCCAACATTGCTGCCACCTCTATCCCTCTTACGATCTTAAAAAAGGTCTTTTGATTGAATTCTTCGTCGCCCCAGCGATTCGTTGGATGATATGCGTGAGCCTGATTGCAGACAATATTATATTTCTTTTTAAACTCAATCAGACGCTCTACATATTCTCTGTAATCATCCCCATACACCGGATGCTGATCATCATAAATAAACAGTGAATAGTCAAATGCTTCAAATCCCGCCTGCGCAATAATACGAATTGCCGCTTCATCTCCCAGTCTCTTAGCAAGTTCTCCTGTGGTAGTTGAAAGTTTCATGTTCGTCTCCCTTCGTCACACTTAAGTCCATTCTCCCATTTATTCTTTCAGTATATCACCTTTCCACCCTAAAAAGAAAGAGACAAAAAGCATTTATTGGCTTTTGTCTCTTCCTCTTTCTGGTTTATTTTGAAATATTTTCTTTCTTTTTCAGCGCCGATGCTTCCGCCTTCAGCGCCACTTCTGTCATATAGAAGCTGTCCTCAGAGCTAACGCCCACATCCTCGCCTTTCGTCCTGCGAAGAAACTGCTCAAACACATCCTCCGCTGCAAGAAGTGGCAATTCACGCTCTCCGTCCTTATCAATCAGCTTCACCACACCATCGATGCTTTCCAGCACACCCTCAGTGCCCACAATGCGAAGACGGTCGTCACCATGAGTCTTTGCAGGCACCGGCCGGTAGAAGTCCGCGCTGACACTGGCCAGTACGCCGCCCTCCAGCTCAAACATACAGATGGAAGTCATCTCCAGATCGCCGTGATCCCGGTTATACTCATTATTTGTCATCGCATCAATGCGGTTCACGGAAAGCCCTGTCATGGCATAGATCCAGTCAAGAGCATGGATAGCCACCCAGGGGATAATCCCGCCAAAAGTCTCCTGCTTTTTGTAGTAGTCCGGTCTGGTGCGAAGCTTGTAGGACTTTTGGCCGTTCAGCAGGCGGATTGTGCCGATCGCCGGCAGTGCCTCCTTCATGGTTCTAAACCAGGGAAGACAGCGCATGCCAAACATGGCAGAGACAAAGGCCTTCGAGTTTTTCTGCACTTCGCGAAGCTTATCTAACTGCTCCATAGTGATGGCCAGCGGCTTCTCTGAAAAAACATAAATATCCCGTTTCAGACACTCTTCTGTAATGGATGCGTTTAAATCCGGGCGTGAAGCGACCACCGCCACCTCAATCTGCGCAAGCAAGTCCATGTAATTCTCGTATGCAACCACTTCCACGCCCAGATCACTAAGCGATTTTTTCATTCCCTCCATGTTCTCTCCGGGATGTCCGGGGGCAATTCCCGCCACCTTGTGATTGTTCACCTGTTTCAGTGCATAGCCCCAGTGGCCTGCTGATCCGATAAATCCAATGTTCATGTTTATCCATTCCTTCCCTTTTTCATCAATATATATTTCTGTCCTCCCGATACCGCTTCCACACGGTCTCAAAGAAGTCATTATCCTCCGGCATGGGTCTTACCGCACGCCAGCTAATCTCAAGCTCTCCGTTTTTAACTTCCACCTGCTGAATCCGCCTTCCGGTCTTTTCCATGTTTGTTGTGGAAAACCGGAACATCTCCTCAAGGCCGCT
Organism: Lachnospiraceae bacterium; assembly: GCA_017437205.1. Lineage (GTDB taxonomy): Bacteria > Bacillota > Clostridia > Lachnospirales > Lachnospiraceae > RGIG423. Next base: position 1,099 of record JAFSBP010000062.1, on the reverse strand, counting down.
TTGCAGTTCTCCCGCCTTGTCATAATAGAGTGCCGATCCCCGGGAGACCTTCACTTTTTCCGCATAATCAATCATGGCACCAAGGGCAGCCAACTGCACTGTCAGCGCATCACGAAGTCGGTACAATTTCACCAGTTCCAGTTCAGATTTCACTCCGAACAAAGAACTAAACTGTGTAAGTTCATTGTGTACCTCATCATACGCCTCCCGCATCTTACAGATATCACGGATCGCGCCGCCGCAGTCGCTCATGCGCTGGCGGACCTTTTTCAGCGCTTCATCCACATTGTCACTATTTTCCAAGGCACAGGCGAGGAGCTTCTCGTGACGCAGAATCGCTGCGCGGATGATCTCCTTCGTTCCCTTCCCAGCATCTGCCATTGGTGAAACGCCGGAATTTACCGTCCGCCCGGATGCAGAGATAAACTGTGCCGCCCGAAGTGAACCCACCTGACCTGCATTCAGCGCACTGCCGCCCGGTCTGGTAATTCCATGGGTTCCCGCACACTCTCCCACCGCAAACAGTCCGGTGATATTGGTCTGCCACCACGCATCCACCGCGATGCCTCCGTTATTGTGCTGGGCACACAGGGCGATTTCCAGATAGTCCTTCCTCAAATCTACGCCCTTGGACGCATATAACTCAATCGCCGGGGCATTCATTTTTTCCAAACGCTCTATGGGCGTTCCGAAGCAGGCTCCTGCGGCATTTAAGTACTCGTATGCCTCTGTGTGCAGCCGTTCAAAGGCAATGCTCTCTGATTTGAAAGGATTTCTGGTAAAATCCAGATACACGCGACGCTTTCTCAGCACCGTCTCACGGTACACTAAAAGATCGATCACAGACGAGCCGTCATAAGCTTTCTTCACATCGAACGGCCACTGATATCCCTTCAGGAACACCTTGGAAAGTGCCTCATACTCATCCGCAAAAAACTCGAACAGAAACTCTCTCTCCTCCCCGTCTTCATCGACGGAGACAAAGCGGGGCAGCACCTGCATATAGGTGCCGGACACATTCCAACGTGGCGCCACTGAGGCCAGCCCATACTGCCACTCTGTCATGTTTTGAAGAGCCGCTCCCGCCCGGAGCGCTAAC
>JAFSBP010000061.1 GCA_017437205.1 Lachnospiraceae bacterium | reverse complement strand
GGTGTTGTATTTACTATGTATGATGCGAGAACTAATCTCTCATTGCAGGTTGTAGATAATGTAATGAGTAATTTGAAGCTGAGGATATATAAGACGATTTTTCCGAGAAATGTACGTTTGGCTGAGGCACCCAGCCATGGAATGCCGATAAATGTTTATGATACCCGTTCTGCGGGAGCAGAGAGCTATCGTTTACTGGCTGAGGAAGTAATTGAACATGTTGAGGAGGAAAGATAAGTCATGGCAAAAGCAAGAAAAGGCGGTTTAGGAAAGGGACTGGACTCTCTCATTCCTCAGATAATTCCCGAAACCACAAACAACGAGGTTGTGAAAGAGAAAATTGTGGAAAAACCGGTTATAAAAGAAGTTATTGTGGAAAAACCGGTAGAAGTAATCGTCGAGAAGGAAGTTGTTGTAGAGAAACCTGTGGAAGTAATCGTTGAAAAAGAGATTGTTGTTGAAAAAGAAAAAATGATGGACATTAATCTCATTGAACCTAATCGTGATCAGCCTAGAAAACATTTTGATCAGGATGCACTGGAGGAACTTGCGGACTCAATTACAAATTATGGGGTACTTCAACCCATTATTGTGCAAAAAAAGGACGACTATTATGCAATTATTGCAGGTGAGCGCCGTTGGAGAGCAGCAAAATTCGCCAGATGTAAAGAGGTTCCCGTAATTATAAGAGAATACTCCGACAGAGAACGCATGGAAATCGCGTTGATTGAGAATATTCAGAGAGAAAACCTGAATCCCATTGAAGAAGCACTTGCTTATCAGAGCCTAATTCAGGAATTTGATTTAAAACATGAAGATATTGCGGAAAGAGTTTCAAAAAGTCGCTCTGCAATTACGAATACGATGCGTCTTTTAAAGCTGGACAAGCGAGTTCAGGAAATGTTGATTGATGAATTGATTTCTATGGGACATGCCAGAGCATTACTTGCTTTGGAAGACGGTAATCTTCAGATTTCAATTGCTGAAAAAATTGCTGAGAAATCTCTTAGTGTGCGTGAGACGGAAAAGCTGGTGAAAGAGGCATTAACGCCGAAAAAAGAGATAGATATTAAACCTACGCCTAATCCTGCAGTTGATGCAGCATATAAACTAAATGAAAATAGATTAAAAAACATACTTGGAACAAAAGTGTCTATTAATCGAAAGGATGAATCAAAGGGAAAAATAGAAATATCCTATTATTCACTGGATGAACTGGAGAGAATTATAGATATGATTGGGGCTTGTGAGAAAAAGTAAATGAGGATTATATATGAAACAAATACTAAAAACAATCATGCAATTTATTGATGCATATATGGAATACCTGTGGCTTGGAACATTATTGCTGATAATTTTTCTACTGGTAATGGTCATTAGTCTTGTAATAAAACAACATCGTCTTGCGCGAAAATACGATCGTTTTATGAGAGGATCAGATGCGGAGAACCTCGAAAAGAGTTTTTTTGAGGCATACGATGCAATTAAAGATCTGCAATATGAAAATATGGTCAATAAAGAAGATATTTCCCGGATAAAAGAAGTGATGGGAAAGACCTTTCAGCGTATGTCTGTGGTTCGTTACAATGCCTTTCCCGGGATGGGCGGAAATTCGAGCTGTGCAGTTGCTCTTTTAACACAGAGCTTGGACGGTATGGTGTTAAATATTGTTCATAACCGAGAAAACTGCTATTTTTACGTTAAAGTAGTAAATAAAGGTGAGCCGGAAGTAATTTTGGGAAAAGAAGAAAGAGCTGCGTTGGATGAGGCATTGAAGGAAAAACCGGTTAAGTTGTAAAAATCAATAAATGACGGTGGGCGCGGTCTTTAAGACCGCGCTTTGGTGTGCCCAAAATAAACCTTTATACATAATCTGTAATAAAGCGGAAAGTGTGTGAAGGTAAATGAATATATATGTGATGGCCTGTCTTGGAACACTGTTTACTTTTCTAATGACAGTGCTTGGATCAGCAATTGTATTTATATTCCGTGGTGAATTAAAAGAATCTGTACAGAAAGTGTTTTTCGGGTTTGCTGCGGGTGTGATGATTGCGGCATCTGTATGGTCTTTATTGTTACCGGCAATGGATCGCGCAGTGCAGCTTGGACTATCACCGTGGATTCCTGCCGGAGGAGGCTTCGTTCTGGGAGGAGCGTTTCTATGGCTTATGGATGTGGCAGTGAGGAAATTGAAGCCGGAAAAAATGAGTCACGGAAGTTTTTTGTTGTTCTCTGCAGTGACAATGCATAATGTTCCCGAGGGGATGGCGGTGGGCTTAGCATTTGCCGCGGTTGGGAACGGAGTTAATGATCTTTTGCCCTTTGCCTCAGCAATCGGCCTTGCTGTGGGAATAGGAATTCAAAATTTTCCCGAGGGAGCGGCAATCTCGCTTCCTTTAAGAAAGGAAGGAATCTCTAAGACAAAGGCATTCCTTTGCGGTAGTTTGACCGGAGTGGTCGAGCCGATGTTTGGAATTCCGGTGGTGTTTATGGCAGAACGGGTTGAGCCGATGATGCCTTGGTTATTGTCTTTTGCCGCAGGCGCGATGATCTATGTGTCGGTGGCGGAATTGATTCCAAACGCGGTGGATACACGGGATAAGGGTACTGGAATATTTGGTGTAATGATGGGATTTCTAGTAATGATGTTATTGGACGTGGCGCTTGGATAATAAAATGGGCATGGATTTTGTTGAAATAATTGACAAACAACAAAATTCATGCCCTTATCTGTTAGATTTCGTCTTGTCAAAGTGGAAAAGCTATTATATAATGTACGGAAAAGGATGTGCCGAAAGGCATGGTAGATGGAGGAAATATGTTAGACATTAAGTTTGTCCGTGAAAATCCGGATATCGTTAAAGAAAATATTAAAAAGAAATTTCAGGATCACAAATTGCCGATGGTAGATGAGGTGATCGAGTTGGATGCTGAGAGAAGAAAAACTCAGCAGGAGGCAGATGATTTAAAGGCTGCCCGCAATAAGATTTCTAAGGAAATCGGTAAGTTGATGGCACAGGGTAAGCGCGAGGAAGCTGAGGTAATCAAGAAGCAGGTTGCAGCAGACGGAGAAAAGATTGAACAGCTGAATCAGAAGGAAAAAGAATTGTCCGAGCGTATTCTGAAGCTGATGATGACGATTCCGAATATCATCGACCCTTCCGTACCGATTGGAAAGGATGATTCTGAGAACGTTGAGGTTACCCGCTACGGTGAGCCGGTTGTTCCCGAGTTTGATATCCCTTATCACACTGAGATCATGGAGAAGTTTAAGGGCATTGATTTGGATGCAGCGAGAAAGGTTGCCGGAAACGGTTTTTATTACCTGATGGGCGATATCGCGAGATTGCATTCCGCAGTGATCTCCTACGCACGCGATTTCATGATCGACAGAGGTTTCACCTACTGTGTGCCTCCGTTCATGATCCGCAGCGAGGTAGTTACCGGCGTTATGAGTTTTGCGGAGATGGATGCGATGATGTACAAGATCGAAGGTGAGGACCTGTATCTGATCGGTACCAGCGAGCATTCCATGATCGGTAAGTTCATCGATACGATCATTCAGGAGGATCAGCTTCCCTACACACTGACCAGCTATTCCCCTTGCTTCCGCACGGAGAAGGGTGCTCACGGTCTGGAGGAGAGAGGTGTATATCGTATTCACCAGTTTGAGAAACAGGAAATGATCGTTGTCTGTGAGCCGGAAGAAAGCCCGATGTGGTTTGATAAGCTGTGGCAGAACACTGTCGATCTGTTCCGCAGTCTGGATATTCCGGTTCGTACTCTGGAGTGCTGCTCCGGTGATCTGGCAGATCTGAAGGTGAAGTCTGTGGATGTTGAGGCATGGTCTCCCAGACAGAAGAAGTACTTTGAAGTAGGAAGCTGTTCTAACCTTGGTGATGCACAGGCTCGCCGTCTGAAGATCCGCGTAAACGGCAAGGATGGCAAGTATTTTGCACACACCCTGAATAATACTGTAGTTGCACCGCCCCGTATGTTGATCGCCTTTCTTGAGAATAATCTGCAGGCAGATGGTTCTGTACGTATTCCCGAGGCACTGCGTCCTTACATGGGTGGAAAGACGGAAATCAGATAAATGCATAAATTTTTGAGGGCTGTCGGTTTCAGTTGCTGCAAGACGAGAAAAGAGTTAAAGGAGATTCTTGACAGAGCGGATGCCGAGGCAGAGTTGATTCACGTGGTTCATGACAAAAACGGAG
>JAFSBP010000060.1 GCA_017437205.1 Lachnospiraceae bacterium | reverse complement strand
TTTCTAAGATTAGGTCTTGCCATGTCAATTTTCTCCTTTCAATCTCTTTGCAACGCGCTTTCCAATGGTGTCACCCATGATGTAGGCACAGCTGTAACCATCGCCGCGGATGTAGTGGCCGCCGCAGAAGCTAAGGCCGGGGATCGCATAGTCGGTCTTCTCACCGGCGGTACGGGCCATCAAATTGTCCCAGCCGGAGAGCTTGTAGCCGTAGATGGTTCCCTCGGGAGTGCCCAAATAGTGGGCGAAAGTGACGGGAGTGGCAATACTGATCTCCTCAATGTGAGGCATGATGGAGATGCCAAGACACTTTTCTGCATCCTCAATATATTTCTTTGCCAGAGCGTTTTTATACTTTTTGTAATCCTCCGGCTTCAGATCCTTCGGAATATCATGTCCGAAAACAGGGATCGTGAAGAACAGGGTGCTGGTTCCTTCGGGGGAACTATCGGGGATCACATTATTCAGACAATTGACAATATACAGACCGTCCTCGTGGCGGGTATTATACTGGGTGCGAGGATCGGGATGTCCCATGATAAAGACGGTGTAATCCTCAAGCCCCAGTTCCTCAGCAGTGCAATCAAGCCCGAGGTAAACGGTTGCTACAGAGATACCAAACTCTCTGGCATTTGCCAGTTTCAGGTTCTGCTCCGGAATCTTGTCGGGGTCACTCATATTGAATACGTTGTGAGGGATGACGTTGGAGATAACCTCGCGGGCATAAATTTCTTCACCGTTGGCTACCACTCCGGCAACACTGCCGTCCTCGTGATAGAGGAATTTAGTAACCTCACTATTGTACCAGACCTCACCGCCGTGCTTCTGGATCACATCGATCAGCGCCAGAGACAGTTCATGGCTGCGGTGCTTCGGCATAGCCGCGCCGTCTACCACGTAGTCATGGAGCATGTTTAGGAAATGCATGGCGTTCAGCTCATCGGTGGGAACACCCAAATATCCCCAGTAAGTATTAATCAGATTCTGCGCCTTCTTCGGAATGCCCAGAGCAGTCATAACTTCTTCCACACTGTGACCTGCAGTGCGCATGAAATCGGCATGCTTCAGCAGCATTACCAATCCATTGGGATTGCCCTTGGTTGCGTAGATATAATCAATCGCTGCGGCAATCTTTGGTTTAAGCTTCAAGAAAGCGCGAACATTTTCTTTGCATCCGGGAACAACTGCGTCCACGGACTCGCAGAAAGCATCCATTCCGGCACTCAGGCGAACATCGTAACCGTCCTCGCCTTTCACAATGGTGCGGAAGATGTGTCCTTTTTCGTACTCCCAGTTGATTTTTGCACCTAAGTCATCAAAAACCTTATACACAGTGTTCGGGCGCTCGGCCGTTCCTACACTGCAAAGCTCATGCAGGGAGGGCTCAAACTCGAAACGTCCCCTGCGAAAGCTGGTGGCACAGCCGCCGGGAATATTGTGTTTTTCTAAAAGAAGTGTCTTCAGTCCGGCGATTGCCGTGTTTGCAGCAGCAGCCAGACCGCCATTGCCGGCACCGACTACGATGACATCATACTGCTTATGCATGCACATATCCTCCTGTCGTGTTTGTTAGATAATTGTCAATTCAAGAATAGCATTGATTGAATTAGAATGCAAGCTTTTTGCAAGGAAATCCTTAATTTGTGAGAGAATTACCGGTTTGGTTCGGCACTTAGATAAACGTCACGCGTTCCAAGTCGCAATCACTGAAAATACGGTTGATGTCGTCTTTGAAATTAGAAGAGATCCGTACATATTTCAGGTTTTCGCAGTTGGCAAAGGCATCGTCGCCGATGTGGCGTACTGTTGCCGGAATTTCAACTTCGGTAAGACGATGGCAGCCGACAAATGCGCTGTAGCCGATGGTAGTCACACTCTCTGGGAAAACGATGGAGGAGAGGGAGATACATTTACTGAAAGCCTCCTCACCAATCTTAATCAACGTGTCCGGAAAGGTGATTGAGGTGAGGGAATTACAGCGATCAAATGCATGCGGCCCGATT
>JAFSBP010000059.1 GCA_017437205.1 Lachnospiraceae bacterium | reverse complement strand
ATTCCCTGTTTTGGCCCCAAGGCAAATGCGGCCATTATTGAGGGAAGCAAGGTGTTCTCTAAGAACCTGATGAAGAAGTATGGTATCCCTACCGCGGCGTATGAGGTGTTCACTGAGATGAATGCTGCGCTGGAGTACCTTGAGACGGCACCGATCCCTACGGTAATCAAGGCGGACGGTCTGGCTCTCGGCAAGGGCGTGATCATTGCCCAGACCCGCGAGGAGGCAAAGGAAGCCGTTCACTCTATGATGGAAGACAAGATTTTTGGTGCCAGCGGTTCTCAGATCGTTATCGAGGAGTTTTTGACCGGGCCTGAGGTGTCTGTGCTTTCCTTCACCGACGGAAACGTGGTGATCCCTATGATTTCTTCCATGGATCACAAACGTGCCCATGATAATGACGAGGGTCTGAACACCGGTGGTATGGGTACGATTGCTTCAAATCCCTACTATACTGAGGCGGTGGCAGCAGAGTGTATGGAGAAGATTTTCCTGCCCACTATCAGTGCGATGAAGGCTGAGGGACGCGAGTTCAGAGGATGTTTATATTTCGGTCTGATGATCACTCCTGACGGTCCCAAGGTGATCGAGTATAACTGCCGTTTCGGCGACCCCGAGACTCAGGTAGTTCTTCCCCTGTTGGAGAGCGATCTGCTGACCGTAATGCAGGCGACCGCAAACGGAACACTGGCTGAGACTGAGGTGAAGTTCAGCGAGAAGTCCGCATGCTGCGTTATCGTGGCAAGCGAGGGCTACCCTACCGCATACAAGAAAGGCTTCGAGATCACCCTTCCTGAAGCAGAAGAGGATAAGGAAATCTTCGTGGCAGGCGCGAAGTTGGGTGCAAACGGCGAACTGCTTTCCGATGGAGGTCGTGTACTGGGTGTGACGGCGATTGCAGATACACTGGAGGAGGCAATCGAGAAATCCTATGCACATACCGCGAAGGTGAAGATGGACAACAGCTTCTACCGGAAGGATATTGGTCAGAGAGCGTTGAAGGCATTGCAGTAATCAGAGGATATAAAGATGGCATCATGGATGGTTCATCTGCGTGTCGCCGATGCATTGCTGGATAAGCTGGAGGGTTTGGACGAAACCGCATTCGTTGTGGGCAATATCGCGCCGGACAGTGGAGTACCGACACCAGACTGGAGTGCCTATGTACCGGATAAAAAGACGTCTCATTTCCAAATTTCGGAGGGAGGCACCACAGAGAAAAGTATAGCGCATTTTATCGGGCTGTATTTTACCGAAGAGATGAGGAAAACGTATAATGTGAAGCAGTATTCTTTTTATCTGGGATACATTGTACACCTTTGGACAGATGTTCTGTGGAAGCGGGAAGTTTGGTATCCATCGGTAGAAAAATACCGTGCAGCTTACGAAGCAGATCCGAAGGGGATGACCTGGAAGTGGAAGAAGGACTGGTATGATTTAGACTTCCTCTACCTGAGAGATCACCCGGATTTCAGGGCATTTCAAATCTATGAACAGGCAGTCGATTTTGAAAATGATTATCTGGATATCTTTGCGAAGGATGCCTTTGACGACCGCAGAAAGTATATAACCGGTTTTTACCGCAGCAAAAAAGAGAATTTGGACCGAGAATATCCCTATTTATCAAAAATAGAGATGGACAAATTCGTGGAAGATGCGGTACAATATATTGAAAGTGTTCTGTCAATTGACTGAGCACGTAGCAATTAGCTTTGTAAAACTAACATGTCGGTATCACCGATACCAATACATATGGAAGGAAACATACATATGGTTTACAGAATTTACGTTGAGAAAAAAGAAGGTTTGGCGCACGAGGCTACCGCGCTGAAGAATGATATTGTATCTTTGCTTCAGATCAAGAGTCTTACGAATCTGCGCCTCTTGAACCGTTACGATGTGGAGAATATCGAGGGGGATCTGTTTGAGTACTGCACGAAAGTGGTATTTTCCGAGCCTCAGCTTGACACCGTGGCGAAGGAACTGGATATGACCGGTGCGACTGTATTTGCGGTGGAGTATCTGCCCGGACAGTTTGACCAGAGAGCGGATTCCGCGGCTCAGTGTATCCAGATCATTTCCCAGAAGGAGCGCCCTACCGTTCGCACGGCGAAGGTGTATCTGCTGTACGGTGACCTCACCGAGGCGGAGATCGCTCAGATTAAGAAGTACGTGATCAACCCTGTGGAGGCACGTGAGGCTTCTCTGGAGCCGGTAGAGACACTGGCAATGGACTATGTGATCCCCACCGAGGTTGCTACCGTTGACGGATTTATTGAGCTGGATGAGGCCGGTCTGGCAGCATTCATCGCAGAGAAAGGTCTGGCGATGGATATCGATGATATCAAGTTCTGCCAGAGCTATTTCATCGGGGAGAAGAGAAACCCCACCATTACCGAGATTAAGATGATCGACACCTACTGGTCCGATCACTGTCGTCATACCACGTTCCTCACCACCATCGACAATGTGACCTTTGAGGACGAGCTGCTTCAGAAGACCTACGAGGATTATCTGGAGACCAGAAAGTCTCTGGGACGTACCAAGCCTATCAACCTGATGGACATCGGAACCCTGGCAGGAAAGTATCTGAGAGCAAATGGAAAGCTGGATAAGCTGGACGAGTCCGAGGAGATCAATGCTTGTACCGTGAAGATTGAGGTGGATGCGAACGGTGAGAAGGAGCAGTGGCTGTTACTGTTCAAGAATGAGACCCACAATCATCCCACCGAGATCGAGCCTTTCGGCGGCGCAGCGACCTGTATCGGCGGCGCCATCCGTGACCCGTTGTCCGGACGTTCCTATGTATACGCAGCAATGCGTGTGACAGGAGCGGCAGATCCCTTAAAGCCTGTTAGCGAGACTATCGAGGGCAAGCTCCCTCAGCGTAAATTGGTGACCACCGCAGCGGCAGGCTACAGTTCCTACGGAAACCAGATCGGTTTGGCTACCGGTCAGGTAGATGAGCTTTATCATGACGGTTATGCGGCAAAGCGTATGGAGATCGGTGCGGTGATCGCAGCGGCTCCCGCGGAGAATGTACGCCGTGAGCGTCCCGAGGACGGAGACATCGTTATCCTGTTGGGCGGACGTACCGGACGTGACGGCTGCGGCGGAGCTACCGGTTCCTCCAAGGCACACAATCTGAAATCCATTGAAACCTGCGGCGCAGAGGTTCAGAAGGGTAATGCACCCGAGGAGCGTAAGCTCCAGAGACTGTTCCGCAATGCGGAGGCTTCCCGCCTGATCAAGCGTTGTAACGACTTCGGCGCAGGCGGTGTGTCTGTAGCCATCGGTGAACTGGCAGACGGCTTGGTGATCGATCTGAACGCGGTTCCCAAGAAGTACGACGGTTTGGACGGCACCGAGCTGGCAATCAGCGAGTCTCAGGAGCGTATGGCAGTTGTGGTTGAGGCGAAGGATGTTGCCCGCTTCCTCGAACTGGCAGACAGCGAGAACCTGGAGGCAACTGTGGTTGCCACCGTTACCGAGGAACCCCGCCTCGTGATGAAGTGGAACGGAAAGAATATCGTTGATATCTCCCGTGAATTTTTGAATTCCAACGGTGCAGAGAAGCACATTGACGTGGTTCCCACCGCACCTAAGTGTTATAGAAAAGAAGTGCCCGCTGACTTTAGCGAGGGCTACAAGGCTTTGGCAGGCGACCTGAATGTCTGCTCCAAGCGCGGTCTTTCCGAACGTTTCGACGCATCCATCGGCGCAGGCACCGTCCTGATGCCTTTCGGCGGAAAGTATCAGCAGACTCCCATCCAGGCAATGGCACACAAGATCTCCATGGAGAAGAAGGAGACCAAGTCCTGCTCACTGATGAGCTGGGGCTACAACCCCTTCATCGCGGAGAAGAGCCCTTACCACAGCGCATATCTGGCAGTGGTAGAGTCCGTGGCGAAGCTGATCGCTACCGGCGCGAAGTTCGAGGATGTATATCTGACCTTCCAGGAGTACTTCGAGAAGCCCATGAAGGATGGCAGACGCTGGGGCAAGCCCATGGCTGCACTCCTTGGCGCGTTCAAGGCACAGAAGGATCTGGAGATCGCAGCCATCGGCGGCAAGGACTCCATGAGCGGTTCCTTCGAGAAGCTGGATGTTCCGCCCACACTGGTATCCTTCGCAGTGACCACCGAGTGTGTGGACGACGTGGTATCCAATGAGTTTAAGTCTGCCGGACATCCGGTAGTTTTGGTAAAACCTGTCTACGACGAGAACCACCTGCCCAAGGTAGAATCTCTGAAGGCAGTATTTGATCTGGTAACCGATCAGATGCGCAAGGGCAAGGTAGTGGCTGCTTACACCCCCACCTACGGCGGCGTGGCTGAGGCAGTTCTTAAGATGGCTATCGGTAACCGCATCGGCTTCGCTTATGACGAGGCAGTTTCCATGGAGGAAATGTTCGGTTACTCTTACGGCGGCTTTGTTCTGGAAGTGGACGGCTGCGTAAACTGCGCGAAGAAGATCATCGACAAGTGTGGCGATGTGATGGAAGGAAAGCTCCTGGGCTGGACCACCGAAGAGGAGGCCATCACCTACAAGGATGAGAAGCTCTGCCTCGGCGGTCTGCAGAAGATCTACGAGGACAAGCTGGAGCCCATCTACTCCTGCAATATCGCTCAGGACGACAAGGAGATCCCTGCCTTCGAGCACAAGGCAACTGAGTGGGCAACTCCCGCCATCAAGGCAGCGAAGCCCCGCGTACTGATCCCTGTCTTCCCCGGCACCAACTGCGAGTTCGACACCGCAAAGGCTCTGGAGAGAGCAGGTGCAGAGGCTGAGATCATCGTCATCCGAAACCTGACCGCTTCCGGCATTTCCCAGTCTGTGGACTACTTCGCAGACCGCCTGAAGCAGGCTCAGATCGTATTTATCCCCGGAGGCTTCTCCGGCGGCGACGAGCCCGACGGCTCCGGTAAGTTCATCACCGCATTCTTCCGTAACGGTGCGGTAAAGGACGGCGTAACCGAGCTCTTAGAGCAGAAGGACGGTCTGATGGCCGGTATCTGCAACGGCTTCCAGGCACTGATCAAATTAGGTCTGGTACCCTACGGCAAGATCATCGACACCGATGAGAATTGCCCTACCCTGACCTTCAACACCATCAGCCGCCACCAGTCCAGAATGGTGCAGACACGGATCGCGTCCAATAAGTCCCCTTGGCTGATGAACACCCAGGTGGGCGATGTGTACAGCGTGCCGATCTCCCACGGCGAGGGACGCTTCCTGGCAAGCGACGCTCTCGTAATGGAACTGGCAAAGAACGGCCAGATCGCAACCCAGTACGTGGATCTGTCCGGCGCACCCACCACAGATGTGCGCTTCAACCCGAACAACTCCGCATTCGCCATCGAGGGTATCACCTCACCGGATGGAAGAGTATTCGGAAAGATGGGTCACTCCGAGAGAATCGGATATGGGCTGTATAAGAACGTCGAGGGTGTCTATGAGATGGGCATGTTCGATGCGGCAGTGATGT
>JAFSBP010000058.1 GCA_017437205.1 Lachnospiraceae bacterium | reverse complement strand
GAGGGGGATCAAATCGTAGTCGCAATCCCATAATTGTTTGTGAATCGCGGGCGAAAAGCTGTGTCCCAGTTTCTCGCCGAGAAGTCCGTAGCTACTCATGGAAAACCTCCTGAGGAAAATTGATTGCTTCGTGTGAGCACGTCCGCAATTGTGGCAAGCAGACTTTAGCGAATTAGCCTGCTAATGTATACAGTGTAACACGAATTGTATCGAGAGACAAGAAAAATAACTGAAAACTTCAAAAAAGAAAATGACAAAAGTGTTACAAAAACGTGATAAAAACTTAACAGAAAAGAAGTTGACAATGTAAACAGCGTGTGATATGCTGTGTTTACAAAGTAAACAATTGTTGAAATGATTTTACCAAAAACGAGGCCACGTTTACGGAACACTGTTTAAGAGATAGGAGGAGATTGCGATGGAGACGAAAAATATCAGCCTTACCCCCGCAGAATGGAATGTGTTGGAGTGCCTGTGGGAGAATCCCGGTTGCACAGGGCGTGAGGCGGTAAACTATTTAAAGAAATCGGTTGGCTGGACGCGATCGACAGTATTGACGATGCTCCACCGCATGACCGAAAAGAGCCTGATCTTGTGTGAAACAAAGGACGGATTGATGCGTTACACATCGCTGATTGACCGTGAGGCTGCAACGCTGCAGGAAACAGAAGGATTTCTGGACCGCGTGTACAAGGGGAGTGTCAGTCTGATGATGAGTGCCGTGACGAAAAAAAAGCAGCTTTCAAAAGAGGAAATTAATGAGTTGTATGAGATTCTTCGTCAGGCGGAGGAGGAGAAAGATGAGTGAGTGGATTATATCTTCATCGGTGTTGATTGTTTTAGTGATTGCCCTGAGGCGTGTGCTTCGTGGAAAGATCAATCTTCGATTGCAATATGCCCTTTGGCTGGTGGTCCTGGTGAGACTATTGATGCCGGTTTCCATTGCGGACAGCAGTTTCAGTATCGCGAGTTTTCTGCAGAAAAATCAGACGCATCAAATCACCGATATTTTTCTCTGGTACGGAGGCGAGACTAATCCCGGTGGGGCGGGTGAGTTTCTGCCGGACAGTGAGCAGGGGAATCCGCAGGTTGGCGGAGAAAATACGGGGAATTTGCCGGGAAATGTGACTACTCCCATCAAACCGGATGCGGGTGCAACGGATAAGCCGCCGATGACAGATGAGCCGGTGAAGTATCCGACTATTGGCGGAGTGAGCATTGCGCCCAGCACAGATAAACTGGAAAATTCCGGGAAAGCAAGTATTTCCCTTAGCGAAATTCTGATGGTTATCTGGTGTGCAGGCATGGCTGTGACAGCGGTGATGCTTCTGGTGTCCAATCTGCACTTTAGTAAGAAACTTAAAAAAACAAGATGGCTTTATGAGAGGAGAAATGATGCGCTTCCGGTATACGAGAGCGACGCGGTGGAAACACCTTGTCTGTTTGGGCTTGTTCGCCCCGCGATTTATGTGACCCAGGAAGCAATCAAGGATCCGAAGATTATGCATCATGTGCTGGCACATGAGACGACGCATTATGCGCATCGGGATCATATTTGGGCGGTGCTTCGCTGCCTGTGCCTGGTGCTGCACTGGTACAATCCGCTGGTATGGTGGGCGGCAGATCTTTCTCGCAGGGATGCAGAGTTGGCCTGCGACGAGGGAACTATCGAGCGGATCGGGGAGGCTGTTCGTGCGGAATACGGACGAACACTGATTGGACTGACTTGTCAGGGGCGCGGTTAGCTGCTGTCAACGGCGACAACCATGACCGGCAGTGTGAAAGGGATAAAGGAACGAATTATGTTAATCGCTAAACGACCTAAAATGGCACGGTACACCGTGATGCTTTTGATCGTACTGGTGATGGTAATGATCGGGTGTACCTATTGTGGAGTTAAGGAAACGGACGTAGGAGCCGGGAAGAAGGAAGAAAGCACGGAAAGTGTAGATGAGTCTACAACGGAAGCGCTGATTACCGGTGAAACCACAACGGAGGAAATTGTAGTTTCTACCGAGCAACCCCAAATTGAACTTAGCTACCAGGTGGAACACAGCTCGACAATAAATTATAAAGATAACGATTGGGACAAGCATTTTGTACTGTTTACCAGCCGGGAGGATCTCGATAAACTAAGTGGTGTAGATCAGAGATTGAATGAAAAATATAGTGACGAGTGGTTTGAGACACATTCATTTATTCTTTTCGATTCTGGGCATTGCAGTTGCTGTTTTGTCGATTTGAATCGGGTTGAGTACGAGGATGGTTGTTTGACGATATCGTTAAATCTGGTTAAAACGAGGCAGGAAGACTTATACAAAGAAAAAGGAAAAGATTATGTACGCGGATCCGGCGGAAACAACCACCACGCGGATTACATTCCATTCTGTTTTTTGATTGAATTTGACAAAAATGGCGAGGAGATGCTTGGTTTGCTGGAAAAAGTGGTCGGGAAAGTACGCGATTATCCGTCTTCCAGTTGGCACGAAGTAGAACTTCGCTTAAGAGAGCCGGAACCTCCGGTATTGGAGTTGGATGAAGTTCCGTTCATTGCAAAATACAGGTGGTCAGAAAAAGAAAAATACAGGTTTGTGAGTGAATATCAGTATGGACATGAAAAATGGGGGAACAAAGTGCTGGTTTCTTCAACTTTCGGCGGGTTACAACTATGCCTTTTGGCAACGAAGACAGAAGAATTGCGCGGTCCTGGGGAGTTTGGAACGTTCTCGAATAAAGTTAATATTTACACGATGTTCAGCCTAAATCCGTCTTATGGTTGTGAGGTTCAAAAAGTCAGCATAGAAGATGATACAGTTAGAATATATGCAGATGTAGTTCACAAACAGTGGGAAGAATTGACGGAAGCGGAACGGGCGGAGATAACGTCGGATAAAGTTGATTTTTCTGATGAGACTGATGAGAACAAGTATGAGATGTATCTTGCCATTGACAGTGAACATACAAAAGAATACCTTGAGTTGATGAGAGCTGTTAACAAAGGTGTTTTAATATTGAGGAATGCAATGTCTGGCCAAACAGTGGAAATGGAGTTGGAATTCTTTTCCTTGATTGATAAATGGTACATACCATACTAAAAATAAGATGTTTAACGGAATTACAAAAGCGGCAT
>JAFSBP010000057.1 GCA_017437205.1 Lachnospiraceae bacterium | reverse complement strand
TTACGGTGGCAAGCGATAGGTTGACAGGCGGTCAAGTCGATCTTGAGGTGGTGAGTGTCGGGGCTACGAGTAATAGTATGCTGGCGGCGGTGTTGGCTTCTGGCAGCACGATTTTGGAGAATGCGGCAAAGGAACCTCATGTGGTTGATGTGGCGAATATGCTGAACAGCATGGGTGCGAATATTAAGGGTGCGGGCACAGACGTGATCCGTATTAAGGGAGTTAATGCGCTTCACGGAACGGAGTATTCGGTAATTCCGGATCAGATTGAGGCGGGCACGTTTATGTTGGCGGCAGCAGCTACCCGCGGTGATGTGACGGTGAAGAATGTGATTCCGAAGCATTTGGATGCCATCAGCTCTAAACTCAGAGAGATTGGGTGTGAGGTGTATGAGTATGATGATTCGGTGCGCATTGTATGCCGCAGATGTCCTGTTCATACCGATGTGAAGACTCTTCCTTATCCCGGATTTCCGACGGATATGCAGCCGCAGATGACCGTGGTCCTCTCTATGGCGGAGGGAACCAGTATCGTTACCGAGAGTATCTTTGAGAGCCGTTTCCGCTATGTAAATGAGCTTACCCGCATGGGAGCTACGATCAAGGTAGTGGAAGGCAGTGCCGCTGTAGTAAAGGGCGTTGAGCGTCTTAGCGGAGCGGAGGTTGTCGCACCCGACTTGCGTGCAGGTGCAGCGTTGGTGCTTGCCGGTCTGGCAGCTGACGGATACACGGTAGTCAGCCAAACGGAGTATATTGAGCGTGGATACGAGGCGTTTGCCGAGAAGCTTTCAGGGCTCGGAGCGCAGATTTCCCAGGTGGGAGATGAGAAAGATATAATGAGGTTTAAACTTCAGGTGGTTTAAAAATCATTGTATATAAATGAAAATCGAAAAATGTGAGCGTCCCTTATTCAGAGTGATGGAGATACAAAGGATCTGTGAAGTCACGGCAACCCCGTTTCGGAAGGTGCCAACCTGAGCGAGTAATCGAACAATAAGAGGATTCGATAAACCAGATGCATCGAGTCCGCTTTGTCGGACTCTTTCTTTTTTCGAAGTAACTGTATTAATTGCAACAGAGAGAATTTAGGAGGAACAAATGGAGAAGTATTTATTCACTTCAGAATCAGTAACCGAAGGACATCCGGATAAAATGTGCGATCAGATCTCTGACGCGATCCTGGATGAGATGTTAAGACAGGACCCCATGAGCCGTGTGGCTTGTGAGACCTGTACCAGCACCGGCTTTGTGATGGTCATGGGAGAAATCACGACGAAGGCGTACGTGGATATCCCCAAGGTGGTGCGTGATACCGTATTAAAAATCGGATATAATTGTTCTGAGTATGGATTTGATGGACACACCTGTGCGGTAATGACCGCCATTGATGAGCAGTCTCCCGATATTGCGATGGGTGTTGACCGTGCGCTTGAGGCAAAAGAGAATACGATGAGCGATGAGGAGATTGAGGCGATCGGTGCCGGAGATCAGGGTATGATGTTCGGCTATGCGACCAATGAGACACCTGAGTACATGCCGTATCCCATCTCCCTGGCGCATAAGCTGACCAGAGAATTGACTAAGGTGAGAAAGAACGGCACTCTTTCCTATCTTCGTCCCGATGGCAAGAGCCAGGTGACGGTAGAGTATGACGAGAGTGGAAAGCCCGTTCGCATTGACGCGGTGGTAATCTCCACCCAGCATGATCCGGATGTGACGCAGAAGCAGATACATGCGGATGTCCGCAAGTATGTGATTGATCCTGTGTTGCCGGCAGAGCTGGTAGATGAGGCCACCAAGTATTATATCAATCCTACCGGACGCTTTGTGATCGGTGGTCCTGTTGGAGACAGTGGACTCACCGGAAGAAAGATTATTGTAGATACCTACGGCGGATATGCACGTCATGGCGGCGGCGCGTTCTCGGGAAAGGACTGCACGAAGGTAGACCGTTCCGCGGCATATGCGGCTCGTTACGTGGCAAAGAATATTGTTGCAGCAGGTCTGGCGGACAAGTGTGAGATTCAGTTGTCCTATGCGATCGGTGTGGCACGTCCCACATCCATCATGGTGGACACCTCCGGCACCGGTAAGATATCCGAGGAGAAACTGGTGGAAATCATCAGAAAGCACTTTGACCTTCGCCCGGCCGGAATTATCCGTATGCTCGATCTGAGAAAGCCGGTATATCAGCAGACTGCGGCTTACGGTCACTTCGGGCGCGATGATCTTAATCTGACTTGGGAGCGTCTGGATAAGGTAGAGGAGCTTAAGGCATACCTCTAAGAATGGAGAGACGATGAAAAAGTGTATCGGTATTGATTTGGGCGGAACTACGGTGAAGCTCGGTCTCTTTTGTGAGGATGGGACTTTGGTTGAAAAATGGGAGATCCCTACTAGAACGGAGGAGAACGGAAAATATATACTTCCTGACATTGCGGACAGCATCAAGGAGAAGCTTGAAACAGCAGGGATTTCCGGTGAGGAGGTGTTGGGTGCGGGGATTGGCGTTCCCGGCCCTATGCTTCCCGACGGATATGTGGAGACATGTGTAAATCTTGGCTGGAGAGATATTAATCCGGAGAAGGAACTCTCTGAACTTCTCGGCTTTCCTGTTTATGGTGGAAATGATGCGAATGTGGCAGCACTCGGCGAGTTCTGGCAGGGGGGCGGAAGCGGCTACGAAAATGTCGTGGCAGTCACCCTTGGTACCGGCGTGGGATCAGGGATTATCTTAAACGGAAAGATTCTGACCGGAAGTAACGGCATGGGCGGCGAATTGGGGCACCTGCCGGTGAACCGGGATGAGGCAGAGCTGTGTAACTGCGGCGGAAGAGGCTGTGTGGAAATGTATGCGTCTGCGACTGGGCTGGTTCGCCTGGCGAAACGTCATCTGGCGGTTTCCGAGGAACTTTCTGTGCTGCGTGTATCCGGTAACTTTACGGCAAAGGATGTTCTTGATGCGGCAAAGGCGGGGGATGAGCTGGCGGAAATTGTTGTTGATGAGGCGATGAACTATCTGGCTGTCGGTCTGACAATGTTAACCTACACGGTGGATCCGGAAGTTTATGTCATTGGCGGAGGTGTATCCAAGGCGGGAGAGTATCTGTTAGATAAGCTGCGTGTACACTATGACAGATATATTAAGCTCAGTGCGAAGCGGGCAAAAATCTGTCTTGCCACGCTGGGGAACGATGCGGGACTCTACGGTGCAGCGAAATTGGTACTGAATCACCAATAAAATCACTTGAAAATTTTGCGCACATATGCTATGATATTTAATACATTCATTTGAAGATTTTTGCGAAAGGCAGGTTACATAGATGAGCCAGGAGAAAGTAAACAAGTACAAAGAAGAAAAAGCGAATCGTAAGGAAACGATTGCGAAGCAGAAGCGCCAGAAAGCGAGAAATAAGGTGATCGCGATTGTGGTTGCTGCTGTGTTGGCAGTCGGCGCAGTTGGAGCTGTCGGCTTGACCATTCGCAATGAGTACAAAGCTTACATCAACTCTCTGCCCAGCTACAGTTCGACATCCTATGTTGTATCCGATGATGCCGGCGTGCTGAGCACGGAAGAAGCGAAATAATAGACACAGGCGGGCTGTTTCGGATATACTCTGAGGCAGCCTTTCTTTACCATATTAGGAAAATGTTTTTGGTATTGGTATGAATTTGACCGGCAAACACGTCGGTCAGAGGGAGGAAATGCATGGAACTGGCAGGAAAGACTGTTGTGATCGGTCATCGAAATCCGGATACGGATTCTATTTGCTCTGCGATTGCCTACGCCCGCTTAAAGACTGCGGTGACGGGCAAGGTACATGTGCCGGGCAGAGCAGGCAAGGTGAACGCAGAGACAAGGTATGTGCTTGAACGGTTTGATGTGGAGGAGCCGGAACTTTTTGAATCCATCGGAACACAGATTAAGGATATTGATCTTCACCGAAGTCCCGGGGTGGATAAAAATATTTCGTTGAAAAAAGCGTGGGCATTGATGAAAGGGAGTGGCATGGTGACGCTTCCGATTACGCAGGAAGACCGCCTTGAGGGTCTGATCACCATGGGAGATATCGCGAACTCCTATATGAATGTGTATGATAATCATATTCTGGCGGAGGCGAAGACACCCTACCGAAATATTATTGAGACGCTGGACGGAGAGATGTTGGTGGGCGATCCGGAGGCAGTATTTGACCGGGGAAATGTGCTGGTGGCGGCGGCGAACCCGGATCTTATGGAGAGTTATATTAAGGAACATGATCTGGTTATTCAGGGGAACCGCTATGAATCCCAGCTCTGTGCCATTGAGATGAATGCGGACTGTATCGTGGTGACTACCGGAGCTCCGGTGTCCATGACGATCAAGAAGCTGGCAGAGGAGAAAAACTGCGCAGTGATCACCACGCCGTATGACACGTTTACGGCGGCGCGTTTGATCAATCAGAGCATGCCTATCAGCCATTTTATGAAGACGACGGGTCTCATTAAATTCAATGTGGAGGATGACGTGCATGAGATTCGCGAAATTATGGCGAAGGAGCGTTATCGCGGATTCCCGGTGCTTGATGAGAATGGCGATTATTACGGAATGATCTCCCGCCGGAATCTGCTCGGTATGAAGCGGAAGCAGGTGATTCTGGTGGATCACAATGAGCGCTCCCAGGCGGTGGAAGGTATTGAAAATGCGGAGATTGTTGAGATAATCGATCATCACCGTCTGGCGGCCATCGAGACGGTTCAGCCGGTATACTTTAGAAATCAGCCATGGGGCTGTACGGCAACTATTGTATACCAGATGTACCGTGAGGAGGGGATTGACGTCGACGAGCAGACGGCAGGTCTATTGTGCTCAGCGATCATTTCCGACACGTTGCTCTTTAGATCACCCACCTGTACTGCAGTGGATAAAAACGCGGCTTTGGAGTTGGCAGCGATTGCCGGGGTGGATGCGGATGCGCTGGGCAGAGAGATGTTTGCTGCCGCAAGTAAATTGAAGAATAAGACAGGGCAGGAACTGTTCTACCAAGACTATAAAGTGTTTGATTGGGAGGGGACGACTGTCGGTATCGGACAGATCAGTTCTCTCGATGAGGTGGAACTGGCTGAGGTGAAGCGAAAGGTATTGGAATATATGGAGAAGATTCACGCAAAGCGTGGGACGGATATGTTCTTCATCATGCTGACCAGTATTCTTCACGAGTACAGTGAGGTGCTATGCGACGGGCAGACAGCACTCAAACTGTTAAAGACTGCATTCCCGGAGGCGCATGTTGAGGAAAAATCTGCGGTGCTTCCCGGAGTTGTTTCACGAAAGAAGCAGCTGATTCCTGTCCTGATGGATGTATGGCAGACGATGTAAGGATAAAATTCGACAGAGAGACTTGAAAAATGGGACTGAATTGGGATAATATTATATTAGTTGGTATGCCGGGTTCCGGAAAGAGTACCATCGGCGTACGTCTGGCACAAGAACTTGGATATGATTTTGTGGATGGAGATCGTGTAATTGAGGATCATCACGGTAAAACCTTGAAGGAAATTATTGCGGAGCAAGGGAATGAGGGCTTTTTTCGGGTGGAGAGTGATGCTCTCTGCAGTATCAATACTCACCGCACAGTGATTGCCCCCGGGGGAAGCGTCTGCTACGAGCCGGAAGCGATAGAACATCTGCGTTCCATCGGAACGGTTGTTTTTCTGGATGTGGCCTATTCCACGTTAAAGCACCGTTTGGGCGATTTAGTAGCCAGAGGAGTGGTGTTAAAACCGGGAATGACGCTCAAAGACCTTTATGACGAACGTGTCCCTCTCTACCGTGCTGGTTCTGATCTGGTTCTCGAGGAGGGGAAGCGCAGTGTAGGCCAGACCGTAGAGCTTTTGAAAGAGCGGATTTTGCAGGCAAAGCAAGGAGAACAAGATGGTACAGATTGATTTTAACCGGCCTTCGGCCGTACATTTTATTGGAATCGGCGGCATCAGTATGAGCGGTCTGGCGGAAGTGTTGATTCAACGTGGATTTTTTGTGACCGGATCTGATTGGCGGTCATCCGCGCTGACCGATCATCTCGCGGAGCGCGGGGCAAAAATCTATATCGGTCAGGAGTCAGATCATATCACGCCGGAGAGCGGAATTATTGTCTATACTGCAGCGATCCATCCGGACAATCCGGAATATGTGCGTGCAGTGGAGCTTGGGCTGCCGATGATGACACGCGCTGAGCTTTTGGGACAGATTATGAAGAATTACGAGTGTGCCATCGCAGTTTCCGGCACCCACGGAAAAACGACGACCACCTCTATGGTGTCGGAGATTTTTATGGCAGGAGAGAAGGACCCCACGGTCAGTGTGGGGGGAATACTTCATTCCATCGGTGGAAATATCCGTCTGGGAGGGACGGGGACCTTTATTACGGAGGCCTGTGAGTATACAAACAGCTTCCTGTCCTTCTATCCCACTATCGCAGCCGTCCTAAATGTGCGCGAGGACCATTTGGACTTTTTTAAGGATATTCATGACATACGTCACTCCTTTAGGGAGTTTGCGAAGCTGTTGCCGCAAAACGGTCTGCTGGTCATCAATGGGGAGATCGATGAGATGGAGGCACTGACGGAAGGTCTTTCCTGTCGGGTGAAAACTTTCGGTATCCGTGGAGAAGGACTGAATTATCGGGCTGAACTGCACGATGAAAAAAGAAAAAATGAATTTGTGATCTACCGCGATAATGAGCGCTGGTGCGAGGTTGCTTTGAGAGTACCCGGAGAGCACAATGTATTGAATGCGCTGGCCGCAGCCGCAATTGCGGATGAGTGCGGTATTTCAGTTCGGGCGATTGAGAGTGCTCTCAGTGAGTTTACCGGGGCAGAGAGGCGGTTTGAGTATAAGGGTGAGGTGAACGGGGCGACGGTGATCGATGACTATGCCCATCATCCCGATGAGATCGAAGCGACGCTTACGGCAGCGCAGAAAATGAAACGTGGGAAATTGTGGTGTGTATTTCAGCCTCACACCTATACCCGGACGAAGGCACTTCTGGAGGAGTTTGCGGATGCCCTGTGCTTTGCGGACGAAATCATATTGGCAAAGATTTATGCGGCCAGGGAGGAAGATATTTACGGTGTCAGCTCGGCGGATATCGCCGCCAGACTGCAGAAAAAAGGCAAGAGCGTGATCTGCTTCGATACCTTTGATGAGATAGAAGATTATCTTCTCCACAAGCTTGTCCACAATGATATGTTGATAACGATGGGGGCGGGAGACGTTGTAAATATTGGAGAAGACTTGCTACATCGGTAGTTATCCACATTATCCACATTGTTATCCACAGTTTAATCCACACGGTAATCCACGAAAAAATAGAGAAATTGTGGATAAGTGTCGAAAAAGAACACATGCAGGAGGTAATGTATGAAGCTTGAATGGAAAACCTGTTTTCGTGTCGGAATCAGCGCATTTCTGTTGTTTTTGGGAATTTATTATTGGGGGAGTGTCACCAAATGGGCGTGGCTGATTCTCGGCGCGGCTGGTCCTTTGTTAATCGGTGTTATCATTGCCTACGTGCTTAATATTTTGATGAGTTACTATGAACGGTTATATTTTCCGAATTCCAAGAAGAAAGGGATAATAAAGAGCCGAAGAGTGATCTGCCTCGTGCTTTCCATCGTAACAATGCTTGGCATCGTGGCTGCGGTGCTCGGTTTGGTGGTGCCGGAGCTGGTGGCCAGTGTGCAGCTGCTTATCAAACTTGCATTGGATTGGCTTCCGGGAGCACTTGAAGATTTGTCTGAAAATCAGTCTTTGGCGGAATTGATTCCCGCAGGTGTGTGGGAAGCGCTTGAGAGTATCAACTGGAAGGATTTGATTGGGAAAGCGGTTCAGGCGGTGACTGATGGTATCGGCGGGGCGGTCGGTACCGTGGCCGGAGTGATTACTTCGGTGTTTTCTACTGCAGTGACGGTGCTTGTGGCAGTGATTTTTTCAGTTTACCTGCTGATCAGCAAGGATAATCTGCTGAGTGAGGGAAATCGCCTGATGAAGGTGTATTTAAAACCGAATCTGCGAGGTCAGGTGCACCATGTGTTTGACGTGCTCAATGACTGCTTCCACCGCTATGTGGTGGGTCAGTGCGTCGAGGCAGTAATCTTGGGTGTACTGTGTATGATCGGTATGTTTATTTTCCGCTTCCCCTATGCAACCATGATTGGTACATTGGTAGGATTTACCGCATTAATCCCGATTGCAGGCGCATATATCGGAGCAGTGGTTGGAGCGTTTATGATCCTCACGGTATCTCCGTTGCAGGCGGTTTTGTTTGTAATCTACCTCACTGTGTTGCAGCAGCTGGAGGGAAATCTCATTTATCCCCGTGTGGTGGGATCTTCACTGGGACTTCCGGGAATGTGGGTGCTTGCAGCGGTCACTGTTGGCGGTGGTCTGTTCGGAATCCTCGGTATGCTGATCGGTGTTCCATTGGCAGCAGCGGCATACCGTTTGCTTAAAGAGGA
>JAFSBP010000056.1 GCA_017437205.1 Lachnospiraceae bacterium | reverse complement strand
TCCTCCAAATACTTCCTTCGTCACACAGTGAGACGCAAGTTTAATTTCAATGGTTTAGCGCCGGCTCCTGCCGACGCTAATTATCTGCATATCATTCTATCCTAAACCCTTCGTTTTGTCAACTGCCCAAACCCGAAAAACCTTGATTTTTCAAGGTTTTTTCGGGTTTTTTCGATCTTTTTCGCACCAAATCAGATGCTCTTATCCGCTCTTATTGATTTCCGCATAATCGACGACGTGTTTACCTCTGCGAAAACCGGCTGATCATCTCGTCCAGCTGCTCATAGGTTTCCAGTTCATTCACTCTCCCGCGAAGCGCCGACGAATTCGGAAGGCCGGAGGTGTACCATGCCACATGCTTTCTCATCTCACGCATGGCTGTGTACTCTCCCTTTTCCTCACAGAGCAATTTTCCATGGCGAAGGATCATCTGCCGGAGTTCTTCAAAAGTCGGCCTCTCGGGGAGCTTTCCCGTTTCTCCATATACCTTCAGGTCGCGGAACAGCCAGGGATTTCCCTGTGCGCCGCGCGCCACCATAATCCCGTCACACTCGGTTTCCTCAAACATCCGCACACCGTCTGCTCCACTCATAATATCTCCGTTTCCGATGACCGGTATGGAGACCGCTCTCTTCACCTTCGCAATGGTCTGCCAATCTGCCTTTCCACTATAAAACTGCTCCCGCGTCCGCCCGTGTACCGCGATCGCTGCTGCGCCATTGTCCTCCAGTATCTTTGCAAGCTCAGGGGCGGTCTCTTCGTCTGCACTGAACCCTTTTCTGATCTTAACTGTGACCGGCTTATGCAGTTTATCTGCCATTGCGCGAACAATACGCCCCGCCAGTTTCGGGTCCTTCATCAACGCGGATCCCTCGCGGTTATTTACCACTTTCGGCACCGGACATCCCATATTGATATCGATCAGCGCAAAGGGACCTTCCTCCAGACGAAGTGCCATATCGGCCATCAATTCCGGCTCCGATCCAAAGATCTGGACCGCCAGCATACCTTCCCGTTCATCGGTTTTAATCAATGCGTCTGTTCCCTTATTTCCATAAAAAATCGCCTTTGCACTTACCATCTCCGTATACGCCATCGCACATCCCTGCTCATGACAGAGAATGCGAAACGGCAGGTCGGTAACTCCTGCCATCGGCGCCAAAAATATATTGTCGGGAATTTCCACATTCCCTATCGTAATCTTGCTCACTCTGCCTCCATATAAAACGCGCGGTAAAATAGTTCCAGCGCCTCAAACAATTCTGTATGATCCATGCGCATCTGCTTTACCTTCAGTACACTTCCGATCTCGTCAAACAGATAGTCCCGCTCATCGCTGTCCACCAAAAGTTCCAGCTCGCCGTCCTCGTTAAACTCCATCGTCAAACATCCACCGACCTCCTCGGTAAATGTCACACAGAGTATCTGCAGTTCATCCTTAATCGTTGCCGGTAATCGGTCAAACCGCGTATTAAAATAATATTTCTGCGCATAGGAGTTTGCTCCGCACAGTACATTTTCTTCGTTTCTCATGGTTTTGCTTTTATCTCTTTCCTGATTTTTAAATGTATCCGTAAACCCCGCGCACAGACACCTCCCCGGAGTTCACTGCGATCAGCTCTCCTTGATCATTTAAAACGTTCAAGTCTCCACCGTCGGTAATCCCTTTCGCCACACCGGTCCATTCTCCCGCAGGAGAAAGCACCCGCACCGGTTGATTCAGATTTACCAGATGAGCTTCATACTTCTGTCTAAGCTCCCGAAGATCGCCACTTCGCACATAACGCTCATAATCTTCCTTCAAACAGTTAAGACAACCTTCGATCAACCTCTCCCGATCCAGTTCACGCCCTGCAGTCATTCTGAGAGACCATGCATAGGGCAGCCCCTCCGGAAACTCGGTCTGATTTACATTTACACCAATTCCCAACACCACATATTTCAGCTGACTATCTGATGTCACCGACTCCGTTAATATTCCACAGACTTTTTTTCCGTCAATTACCAAATCATTCGGCCACTTAATCTGCGTATTAAGACCCGTTTCGCTTCGGATTGCCCGACAGACAGACAACGCCGCCATCAGTGTGATCGCGGATACCTTCTCCGGTGGCAGATTCGGTCTGAGGAGAATCGACATCCATATGCCCGTCCCCGCAGGAGAAAACCAAGTCCGCCCCAAACGTCCTTTTCCTCCGGTCTGCCGGTCCGCGACCACCACCATACCTTCCGCAGCTCCGGCATCGCCCAGCCGCCTCGCTTCACGATTCGTGGAATCAATTTCATCTAAATATATAATTTTCAGTTCCTGCATCCCTATCTCCAAAGAGTATACGCACTCAATGCCGCAAATGCCAACAAGAACACTCCCGCCACCATCAGCATAACTCCCGTTTTCCACTGTGTGTTTTGGTGAAAATTCCCTCCCAATCGCGGGATTCCGTTAATAAAGTTCAGAAGTGCTGCCAATGCAAACACAAAGGGAAACATACCCATACGATTATCCAAATCAAAAAATGCGAACACAGTGATCGCTGTGGCTGCACATCCGATAATAATATGAACAAGGTCTATCCACAACTGACGGCTGTGGGGATTTCTCGCTTTGACTTTTTTCATTCTTACACCGCCATTCTTCCCTCTTAGGCTTTAATGGAACCGCCCTCTGCCACAACAGAAAGCGGTTCCACCGGATTCACTTCATATCAGAGCTCTGATTACTCAGCTTTGCCTTCCTTCACAACCTCGCTGAGCGCGGAAAGACTTCCTGCCAACCCCTGAATATCGGAAGGGATAATGATCTTCGTCGCTTTTCCGTCAGCAGCTTTGGCAAATGCTTCCAGGCTCTTCATCTGAAGCACTGCACTGTCAGCTCCTGCGTCCTTGAGCAGACGGATACCCTGAGCATTCGCCTCCTGAACCTTCAGAATCGCCTCTGCCTGACCCTCTGCCTCGCGGATCATCGCTTCCTTCTTCGCCTCTGCGCGAAGGATAGCCGCCTCTTTCTCAGCCTGTGCATCCAAAATCGCAGACTCTTTCTTACCCTCTGCTACCAGAATCGTGGACTTTTTCTCACCCTCTGCCTGCAGAATCTTCTCACGGCGCTCACGCTCCGCCTTCATCTGCTTCTCCATGGAGTCCTGAATCTCTCTGGGGGGAATGATATTCTTCAGCTCAACACGGTTTACCTTAATTCCCCAAGGGTCGGTCGCCACATCAAGCAGTGCTCTCATGTTTGTGTTGATCAGTTCGCGGGAGGTAAGCGTCTGGTCCAGCTCCAACTCGCCGATAATATTTCTAAGGGTCGTCGCAGTCAGGTTCTCTATCGCCATCATCGGGTTCTCAACACCGTATGCGTAGAGTTTCGGGTCTGTAATCTGGAAGAACACGACCGTATCAATCTGCATCGTAACGTTATCCTTCGTGATCACCGGCTGAGGCTTAAAGTCGATCACCTGCTCTTTCAAGTTTACTCTCTTTGCCACGCGGTCAATGAACGGTGTCTTAAAGTGTACACCAACGGACCAGGTCGCACGATATCCACCCAAACGCTCCAATACCACTGCCTGAGCCTGGGGAACAATCTTAATACAGGACGCCAAAATCCACAAAATCACCAATACCAATACCAAAATCAAAAATCCACCGACACCTGCTGCTAATACTGCATTCATGCTTTCTCCTCCTTCTTAATCGGTGTAACAATCAGTTTAACACCTTCAATTCTCTGCACAATCACTTCGCAACCGACCGGAATACTCTCCGTCTCTGTCTCTGCGCGTGCCGTCCACTCCTGTCCGGATACCCGCACACATCCGGTCGCTCTCAGATTATCAATCTGTTCCACGACCTCACCGACGCGGCCCGCCATACTTTCGTAATTCGTCTTCACCGCGCCCTTGTTGATAAACTTCACCGCGAAAGGTCTGGTAAACAGAAGCAATAGCGCAGAGATCACTACAAACAAAATAATCTGCAGCCATCCCGGTGCGGACAACAATGCCACAACAAATGCTGTCAGCGCTCCGCCGGCAAACCAGATCGAGGTGAGTCCGAGCGTCCCGATTTCGACTGCGATACACACAACAATCACAATCAACCATAAAATCGCATCCATATCCATACCTCCCTGCTTTGATAATTATATAGTACCCTATTTTCGCAAAATTGACAATCCCGAAAATCATAAAATTACGATGAAAGCAGGTCTTACCGCAGATTATTTAGCAGAACGAAAGCTCCGACGCTTAGACAACGCCGGAGCTTTTATTCAGTACTTAATTTTTCTTATAGAATACATTTCCTCCTACCTGTACCCATACGGTAAAAGTATCATATCTGGATTCTGCGCTCTTTGGCGAGCAAAAGAAAAGATAATCGCCGATATTATTAATTCCGGCCAACGCATCACGTGCCGCTTCAATGCAAACAGCCCCCGGATCCGCCATCCACTTATCCAATGCTCCGTCATTCACATACTGAAACTGACCGGGCGCAAAAATAACGCCGCGCATATCCGTTCCCCAATATCCGTTCTGCATACGGTTAATGACTACATTTGCAACCGCCAGACAAGCCGCATAATTTGTGGAACCAGCCTCGTGGCGAAGCAGTGCCGCCAAAAGGATCACTTCCTCCTCTGTCGCAGGTGTCGCGCCGCGAAGCACGCCGCCAACAGACGCCGCCTTTGCTTCCATTGCCTTTTGATACTCATAAGCTGCAACCTCTGCCATAGTCATGGCAATTCCCAGATCAGCTCCGACACTCACAAATCTTCCGTTTACCCAGCCTCTCTGACCGGGTGCAAACTCAATCAGATACCAGCCATTCTCCTGACCAAGAATCGCAAAGCGGTCATTGCCCCAAACGTAACCAACACATTCACTGTCTGCATTCGCCTGTGAACGAACATTCAACTCCGGGGTTGCCACCGTGATTCTCGTGTCCAGATTATGTTCCTGCAAGAAATTCTCCGCGTCAATGCCGGTCACAACATACTTTCCACTGATCCATCCGTCAACATTTCCCGAAACGATGTGATACCAGCCGTCCGCCTGCTCAATAATCGTGCCCTGGCTTCCGGGATACATTCTGCCTACCAGATCCGCCTCAGCATTCGCGGCAGCTCTCACATTCAGGTAATCCTCAAAAATAGTGATAACAGCGATTCCGTCGTAGACCGACGGAAGAGGCGCCTCAGTCTCCGGCTCTGTGGTTTCCGGCTCTGTAGACTCAGGCTCTGTGCTTTCAGATTCCGTTACATCTTCTGTCATCTCTGTTTCGATGCTCTCTGTCTCTGCTCCCGACAATTCGTGATCAGCACTCTCCTCCTTCTGATCATCTTCAGCAAAAATCGCCTCTAATGCTTTAATCATCTCCGGATCCAGTGTGTAAATTCCCACCAACTCTGCCGTGGGAGACATCCGATATCCAAGGATCACGGGTGCTTCCACATCGCTATAAGTATGTGCTTTATTCAACTCGAAGGCCACTGCACTGCTGCCTGCGATCCCGCCGGTGTAATCAGTCATACCGAACATCAGCACCAAAGCAAGAACGCCTGCAATAATATGTCTCATTTTTATCGACATAAATAGGGTTCCTCCACTACTCTCAGAATTTGTTACAAAATTGTTTCAAATTGTTACAAAATTGTTACAGATTTAGATTGTAACAGAAAACCTCCTATTTGTCAACCCCCTGCGAAAAACCCTTGATTTTGCTGGGTTTTTCGACATTTCATCCAAACAAAATTTCTCGAATTGCCTCTTCAAACACCTTCGCCATGCATGCAAATCCCAGATCGTTGGGATGACATCCATCCACCGCGCAGCTGTCCGCGGCAATGCCAAGCCTGCTCGCCTCATCAAAAACCGTTCTTCCATCGATAAACCGCACTTGCTTGTCTCCCCGCTTCAGCGCATTTTCATAGGTCCTCAAAATAATATCCCTGCGTTTCCAGGTCAGCTCCGCGTAACTCGGCACTCTCAACGTATCGGTCTTGGTGGCCATAATGATGGGCAGCTCCGGATTCTTTTCGCGGATTGTCAGGTAAAATGCCTCATGGGTCTTTTCCAAATGCTCCACGCTCGGCGCATTGTGGTCATAATCCATAAAGAACAGACTCATGGGCTGAGCCGCGATATATTCCGCCATCACCTGCTCACCCTTCGCGTTTCCGGAAAATCCCAGATTCACGTGGTCAATGTTCAGATTGCGGGTGATGATGTTCGAGTAGCTGTTTCCCGGTCTGGAGGCGCATCCGCCCTGAGTGATCGAGGAGCCGTAATAAATAATTGGCTGTTCCGGGCGATACGTTCCGCCCTCCTCCAATGCCGCATCAGGTTCAAGACCGATGTACAATTCGTTCACACCGTCATACAACGGGAAGTTAATGGTGATATCCCTCATTTCGCGGGTTTCCAGATTGATCAGCGACTCATAGCTTCCCTCACGATTCACCGGTGGCATGAAAGATCCCTTATAAAGGCAAGTACCGCCTTCCGTCACATAGAGATCAAAGCCCGAACTGCCCAGAAAAGGCATATGAGCCATCAGACATTTATTCGG
>JAFSBP010000055.1 GCA_017437205.1 Lachnospiraceae bacterium | reverse complement strand
TGTAACCGGCCTCGCCGACCTTCAGTTTCTCCGCGGTCTTTCCGTAGGTTGTTCCGTTCTCTCCGTCTGCCATGGTAACTGCGGAGGAAGTCAGGCCATTCTCGCCTTCCTTATAATCCTTCAGTACATCTGCCAGTTTCTCGCCTCCGTTTACACGCCCAGCGATCTTCTTTGCCACGGTCTCGGGGGTCTCATCTTTTCCCAAGGTAGTGATCTTGGAAAGCTTATCTGAAGTAATATAGATATAGGATACATCATACTTCAGCGCCTCTTCCTTCGTCACCTCGGTATCTACATCCTTAATCACTTCCTGATACATCTTGTTCGCCAGTGCGTTGCGGGTAAGGATCTCCACCAATCGTGCCTCTGTCAGGTTTACGTAGGAAACCAGCTTCTCATCGCCTGCCAAAAATGCCTTCGCTGCCGCCTCAACCTTCGCCTGCTCATCTGCAGTCAAGGTAATATTTTTCTTTGCTGCCTGCTCACACAGCACGTACACCTGACGAAGCTCTGCCACACTCTCAAAGAGCAGATCTTCTTTCAGGGTATAGATGATGATGTTGTAATAGTTGATCTCCTGATCCCAGGTTTTTACGCCACTGCTGTTCAGGATATCGTTTTTCTCGTCCTCATACTGGTTGGTTCTCACATAGTAGTTCAACTCGTCCATATACACGCTCTGACCACCGATCTTGATCACCTCTGTGGTTCCGTACTTAGATACATCCACCTTCTTTGAGCAGCCTGCCAATGTAGCCGCCACCATCAATACAGCAAAAATAAGTGCTGCAATACGTCTTTTCATGTTCGTTTCCTCCAATTGCATTTCATGTAACACTCTGCCTATTATAGTACTTTTCTCGATTTCAGGCAACTGTTTTATCACAAAAATTTGTGATAAAATTGTAAATTTATTTATTTTGAAGCCCTTTTATCTTCTCAATCAGGGTTTTTATCTTAGAAAGCAACGCGGGAACTGAATTTTCCGCACTTTTTTTATCAGTGTGCAGAAAATACGGGCGTTCTCCCGTCACCAATCTGAGACTTCCCTGATAACTTCTGATCAACTCCGGAATCAGTTCTGTGTCTACCGGTGCTTTCGGATTCATGAACAACCGGATCTCCATCCGATTTGCGCGAATCTCCAAAATATTTGCGTCGTGCCCCATCGCCTTAAGCAATGCGGCCCACAAAAGGTTCTCCACCGGCTTCGGCAAATCTCCGAAACGATCCACCAGTTCATCCTGCATATCCTCAAATTCTTCCTGCGTCTCAATGTGGGATATCCGTTTGTAAACATCCAGTTTCTGCGCCTCGTTTCGGATATATTCCAGCGGAATATATGCATCCATATCGATCTCCACCGAAGTCTCGAACTGCTCTGCCACCGGCTCTCCTTTCAGCCGTTGCACCGCTTCGTTCAGCAGCTTACAGTACAGCTCATATCCAACCGCCTCCATGTGTCCGCTCTGCTCCGCGCCAAGCACATTGCCCGCACCGCGGATTTCCAGATCGCGCATGGCAATGCGCACACCGCTTCCCAGCTCGGTAAACTCGCGGATTGCTGCCAGACGTTTCTCCGCCTCCTCCTTCAACAGATGATTCCTTTTGTACATCATGAAGGCATATGCATTCCGGCTGGAACGCCCCACACGTCCACGAAGCTGATACAACTGTGAAAGCCCGAAGTTTTCCGCCTCATGGATAATGATGGTGTTCACATTCGGAATGTCCAGACCGGTCTCAATGATCGTGGTGGATACCAGCACATCGATCTCCCCGTTGATGAAGTCAATCATAATATTTTCCAGCTCACGCTCCTTCATCTGACCATGGGCATAGACTACCGTCGCGTTCGGCACCAATTTAGCAATTCGCGCCGTCACATCCGCAATGGAATTTACCTTATTGTATACGTAAAACACCTGTCCGCCGCGCATCATCTCACGCTCGATCGCTTCCCTGACCATCTCCTCGTTGTACTCCATCACATAGGTCTGGATAGCTACGCGGTCAATGGGCGGTTCCTGCAGAATACTCATATCTCGGATCCCCACCAGACTCATATGAAGCGTCCGGGGAATCGGTGTGGCTGTCAGTGTCAGCACATCTATATTTTGTTTTAACTGTTTAATTTTTTCCTTGTGTCCTACACCAAACCGCTGCTCCTCATCAATAATCAAGAGCCCCAGATCCTTAAACTTTACATCCTGAGAGAGCACCCGATGAGTTCCGATCACGATATCAACCGCGCCCTTTCTAAGATCCTCTAATGTCCTTTTCTGCTCTGCCGTACTCCTGAATCGGGACAACATATCCACGCGCACGGGAAACTCCATCATGCGCTGGGTAAAGGTATTATAGTGTTGCTGAGCCAATATGGTGGTGGGCACAAGATAGACGACCTGTTTTCCCTCCTGTACCGCTTTAAATGCAGCACGGATGGCTATCTCTGTCTTTCCGTACCCCACATCTCCACAGATCAGACGATCCATGATCTTTGTGCTCTCCATGTCCGCCTTCACTGCACTGATTGCACTCTCCTGATCTTCTGTGGGCTCGTAAGGAAATAACTCTTCAAACTCCTTTTGCCATACTGTGTCCGGTCCGTACTTAAATCCGTCCGACTGCTGTCTCGCCGCATACAATGCAACCAGATCCTTCGCAATATCGCTGACCGCGTGCTTTACTCTGGTTCTGGTCTTCTCCCACTCGGCCCCGCCAAGCTGGTTCAGCTTCGGCTTTTTCGCATCACTTCCCGCATATTTTTGCAGAACATCCAGCTGGGTAACCGGAAGGTACAGATTCCCGCCGTTCCGATATTCCACCTTGATGTAATCCTTGACTACGTGTTCCACCTCAATCTTCTCGATGCCGCGATAAATACCGAGACCATGATTTTCATGGATTACATAATCTCCGATGGATAGGTCTGTAAACTCCCGGATACGTTGCCCGGAAAGGGTACTCTTTTTTCTTCGGCTCTTTCTTTTCTCTTTGCCGAACAGATCACTCTCACAAATCACGGAAAATTTGATCAACGGGTAAGAAAATCCCCGATGAAGATTTCCGTGCAAAACACAGATTTCTCCCGGGCGAACTTCCTTTCCTTCCTCCTCCGAATAATAGGCAAGAAGATCATACTCCTGCAGATCACGCGCCATGCGCTCTGCCCTGGTTCTGGACGGACAAAGAAGAATGGTACGAAAACCTTCCCGCTTGGCCTTCTTCAGGTCCTGAATCAACAATTCAAACCCGTTTTGATATGTGTTCGCATTTTTGACTACCAGATTAAACTGCTTCCCGGCAGAAAGCTTTCCGTTCCGATGTTCAAGACCTGCAAGATACACACACTGCTCACCCTGCAATCCCTCAAGAATCTCCGGCACGCGAATCATCAGTTCTGTCTGCTCAGGCAGCAAATATCCCTTCTCCAACCGCTGTGTCATGCTCTCAGAAAATTCCGCAAACACGGTCTCTGCCCTCTCAATTACGCGAACAGGTTCATCTACAAAAATGGCAGGTCTGCTAACAAAATAGTCCTTAAGCGTCTCAGTTTCCTCATAAAAGCAGGTGCGGAAACTGTCCAAGCCCAAAATCCGCCAGCCTTCCTCAATGAACTCCGATACCTGCTCCCCGAGCTTCGAAGCCCGAAGTGATGCCTCACCATTTCCCTGACGGTTAAGCACCTTTGCCTGTTTTTCAGCTGACAGTCTGATTTTTTCAATCCCACGTTCCAGTTTTTCCTCTGTCAGGATTACCTCGGACGCCGGATAGAGATATATCCCCTCCACCCGCTCAATGGAACGCTGACTCTCCACGTCAAAGGTACGTATGGAATCCACTTCCGTATCCCAAAGTTCAATCCTGACCGGATTATCTTCCGTCAGCGGATATACATCAATAATTCCTCCCCGAACACAGAACTGTCCCGGCTGTTCCACCTGTACCACGCGCTCATATCCACATAAAATCAAATCCGCCTTCAGACGATCCACATCGAGATCCACGCCTTCTTCCACCCAAATACGGTGCTTCTTCCACTCTTCGCCGGGAAGCAGCCGTTCCATACAGGCATCAACCGTCGTAACGACCACACCTGCTTTCTCCTCAAGCAGAGACTTAATCACCTGAATCCGCTGGCCGGTCAACAGATTTCCCTGAATATCCGCCTGATAAAATAACAAATCTCTGGCAGGATATAAGCATACATCTTTCCTGAAGTTCAGGAAATCCTCGTAAATTTCTCTCGCACGCGCCTCGCTGTAGGTCACAACCAACGTACATTTCTTCTCTCTGATCAGTTCATGCATCAAATGAACCTTCTGGGATTCCATGCACCCGCTGACAGCCAACGGTCCTCTTCCCTTCCGGAATTCCTCTTCGAGAATGCGATATTCATTTAACTCCATCAACGGACTGGCAAATGATGACATTCTATTCCTCAGCTTTCTTTTTTGACTGATTATACCGATTCATCGCGGTCTGAATTTGTTCGGAGACAATCAACTCTGCAGCCGCAGCTGCCTGCTCAATGCCTTCCCTGATCTGTTCAAGTTCCTCCCCGTGGAATCGACCCAGCACATAATCCGCAAGGTCCATTTTTGCGGGTTTCTCACCTACTCCAACCTTAATCCGCGCAAAGGCATCGCTTCCCAGATGGGCAATAATACTCTTCACACCGTTATGCCCGCCTGCGCTTCCTTTCGCGCGGATGCGAAGCTGGCCAACATCCAGACTGATATCATCAAAAATAATCAGAATATCTTCCATCGCAATCTGGTAATAGTCTACGATCTCACGCACACTTTCACCACTCAAATTCATAAATGTCTGCGGCTTCGCCAAAATCACTTTCTCACCGCCGATAATACCTTTTCCGATCAATGCCTTGTGCTTCTTCGTATCTACCGCAATCCGGTGCTTATCTGCAAGCTCGGTGATCACTCCAAATCCCACATTGTGGCGGGTGCCGTCATAGGCTTTTGTCGGATTTCCCAGTCCTACAATCAATTTCATTTTTCTACCCTCTGAACTAACTACAGGGCAGCGTACCAAGGTACCCTGCCTATCTTTATCTGTTTTCTACCTCTTATATCATATCATGTGCACAACCTTCGGTCAAGGGCTCCAAGGATAAAGAGGGCTGCGTTTTACAGCCCCCTTTTCGTATTTCTCATTCCTCGCCCTGCAATTCTTCAAGCACTGCTTCCGCCAACATCACATTTCGGTATTTTTCTAAAATTACCGACTGGATCTTATCGCGGGTGTCAGAATTGATGGGATGAGCGATATCCCGGTACTCACCGTCTGCAGACTTGCGGCTCGGCATGGCGATGAACAGGCCCTTCTCTCCTTCTATGACCTTAATATCGTGAACAACAAACTCGTTGTCCAACGTCATGGATACGATGGCCTTCATCTTCCCTTCCTTCGCCACCATACGCACTCTCACGTCTGTAATCTGCATGATTCATTCGTCCTCCAGTTCCTCTTCGGGTGTCAATATCTTCCGATCATACCCTGTATTCCGATTTTTTCGCCACCACGATGCGGATATCTTCCGGTGAACCCTTGAATACAGATCCTGCCTCAATATTGCTTCGGCTCTCCACGATACAATTCTCAATCACCGTATTGTCCCCGATATAGATATCATTCAAAATGATTGAATTGCGGATCACACAATTCTCCCCCACAAATACCTTCTTAAACAACATCGAGTTTTCGATCTCTCCGTTGATAATATTTCCGCTGCAGATCAGGCTGTTGCGGACCTTAGCACCGGGATTGTACTTCGCAGGTGCATGATCGTCCACCTTAGAGCGGATTTCCGGCTCCTGATGGAAGAAATAATCGCGGATCTCTTTCTTCAGGAAATCCATATTTGTCTGATAATATGCCTCAACGCTGGCAATATTACTCCAGTAGCCTTCCATCTGGTAAGCATAAATCTGCTTTGTGTTGCGGTAACGGATCAGGATATCCTGCACAAAGTCATGACGTTCTTCCTCAGCGCATTTCTCCAAAAGTTCGATCAACAGCCGACGACGGATTATATAAATACCACAGGACACCAGATTCAGTTCAGTCTCCATGGGCTTCTCGTCAAATTCGATTATCCGGCCGTTCTCGTCCGTCTCCAACACACCGAAGCGGGTGCGGTCCCCGCCCGCGGGATTATCCGTACACACAACGGTAATATCCGCCCGCTTTGCAATATGATACTCAAGTACTTTATTATAATCCAGTTTATAAATACCGTCTCCGGATGCGATCACTACGTAAGGCTCATGGCTCTCGTAGAGAAAGCGGATGTTCTGATGCATCGAGTCCGCGGTACCCTGATACCAGTTGCGGTTATTCGGCGTAATCATGGGGGTATATACGTAAAGGCCACCCTGCTTGCGCCCGAAATCCCACCACTTAGAGGAACTTAAATGCTCATTCAAGGAGATTGAGTTATACTGTGCAATGACTGCAACCTTGCTGATATGCGAATTGCTCATGCTGCTCAGAGCAAAATCAATGGCGCGGTATCCTCCGGCCACCGGCATTGCTGCAATCGCCCGGTACTGGGACAATTCCTTCATTCGTTTGCTGTTTCCGCCCGCAAGAATAATTCCAATTGCCTTCATCACATCTCACCTGCCTTCTTAATATATCCGCCGCTCACAAGTGCTCCGTCCGGGTAATCCTCCGGTTCAGTCACACCAAAAATAGTGGTATTCTTACCGATCGTCACATTGTCCGGAATCACAGAATGCTCACCAACAGTCACCAGGTCAAATGCATACACCTTCGGGTCAAGCAGACTGGGTGCGAACTCACCTACACCCATTTTTACATTACTGCCGACCTTAACATCGTCAGCCAGAATAACCTTGTCCAAAACGGAGTTCGCACCAACCGAACAGTTCTTCATCAGAACAGAGTCACGAACGACCGCACCTGCCTCGATTACAACTCCCGCACCGATCACGGAATTGTACACCTTACCGTAAATCTCCGCTCCTTCACTGATAATGCTCCGTTCGACCTGAGCATCAGTTCCTATGTACTGAGCGGGATGCATATCACTGTTCGTGTATACCTTCCAGAAATCTTCGTAGAGATTGAACACGGGAACGATATCGATCAACTCCATGTTCGCCTCCCAATAAGATCCCAGCGTACCTACATCCTTCCAGTAGCCCTGAAATTCATAAGCGAAAATCGGATTCCCGTTACCGTGACAATAAGGGATAATATGCTTTCCAAAATCACAGTTGGGCTGCTCGGACAGCTTAATCAATGCGTCGCGAAGCACGGGCCAACTAAAAATATAGATACCCATCGATGCCAGATTACTTCTGGGATTTTTCGGCTTTTCCTCAAACTCGGTAATTTTCCTGTTGTCGTCCACAAGAACTACACCGAAGCGGCTAGCCTCTTCCATCGGCACTGCCATCGTGGCAATGGTGATATCCGCACCTTTCTCTTTATGGTAGTCCAGCATCTTCTCATAATCCATCTTGTAAATATGATCACCGGACAAAATCAAAACATACTCCGGATTATATGTCTCCATATACTCCAAATTCTGGTAGATCGCGTTTGCCGTACCGCTGTACCACTCGCCCTTCGTGCTCGTCTCATACGGTGGCAAAACCGTCACCCCTCCGTGATTACGATCCAAATCCCACGGAATACCGATTCCGATATGGGAGTTCAAACGCAACGGACGATACTGGGTCAGTACTCCGACCGTATCAATTCCGGAATTAATACAGTTGCTTAGGGGAAAATCAATGATACGATATTTTCCACCGAACGCAACTGCAGGTTTTGCGACCTTTTCTGTCAGCACGCCAAGACGGCTGCCTTGCCCGCCGGCCAGCAACATGGCTATCATTTCTTTTTTCATGATGTCATCCACCCCTAGTTATTAATGATAAATATAGTATAGCACAAAGCTTAGAATATGTGAACAACTTTTTTTCAACATTTTAATCTTTTTTGTGCAGATTACAACATTTGACATTTTTGACAGAATTTCACCAAAAAGGGCTAATTTTTTCAATTTATACAGAATCTTTCTATTTTTCCGTTGTTAGGGCTTGCTTTTAAAATACAGCCAT
>JAFSBP010000002.1 GCA_017437205.1 Lachnospiraceae bacterium | reverse complement strand
TTTTACCCAAGCTGGAGAATATGTCTGCTATATCCGTGGTATCTACAACTACACGGGATTGGTTGAATGCAGTTATGTGGTTAAGGAAGAATATACGGAAGAACCCGAGTATCTTCCCGGAGATATCAATAATGATGGATTGGTAAACAACAGAGACTTGACACGTCTGTTCCAATATCTGTCATATTGGGAAGTGGAAGTAAATGAGGCGGCATTGGATGTGAATGGCGATGGGAATGTAAACAACCGTGATCTGACACGTTTATTCCAATATCTTTCAAATTGGGATGTGGAAGTTCATTAGTTTTGATTCTACCGAGTGATTTTGTGTAGTTAATGCGAATGCACGTTTATGTTGTCAGTTGAGTAGAGGGCAATTTATGATCCAACTCATAAAATGCCCTCTTGCCTTATCCCCCATTTTCTGCTACACTATAATAATTAACAACAAAGCACCCCGGTGCTTTAAACAGGAGGAAAGACAAATGAGCAAGGTTAGAACCAGATTTGCACCCAGCCCCACCGGCCGGATGCATGTAGGAAATTTGCGTACCGCATTGTACGCATATCTGATCTCCAAGCATGAGGATGGAGATTTTCTGTTGAGAATAGAGGACACCGATCAGGAACGTTTTGTGGAAGGTGCGGTTGAGATCATTTACCGTACACTGGAGAAGACCGGTCTGATTCACGATGAGGGTCCGGACAAGGATGGCGGCTGCGGACCTTACGTGCAGAGCGAGCGTCAGGCATCCGGTCTGTATCTGGAGTATGCGAAGATGCTGATTGAGAAGGGCGAGGCATACTATTGCTTCTGTGATAAGGAGCGTCTGGATAGCCTTCGCACCACCGTTGCGGGTAAGGAGATCGTTGTTTACGATAAGCATTGTCTGCACCTGAGCAAGGAGGAGATTGAGGCGAAGCTGGCTGCCGGTGTGCCTTACGTTATCCGCCAGAACAATCCGAAGGAAGGAACCACTACCTTCTCTGACGATATCTACGGTGATATTACGGTAAATAATGAGGAGCTGGACGACATGATCCTGATCAAGTCTGACGGTTACCCCACCTATAACTTCGCAAACGTTGTGGATGACCATCTGATGGGCATCACCCACGTGGTTCGCGGTAATGAGTATCTGTCCTCATCTCCGAAGTACACTCGTCTGTATCAGGCGTTTGGCTGGGAGGAGCCCGTTTATGTGCATTGTCCGCTGATCACCAACGAGGATCATCAGAAGCTCAGTAAGAGAAGCGGTCATTCCTCCTATGAGGATCTGATTGAGCAGGGCTTTGTGACGGAGGCGGTGGTGAACTATGTTGCACTGCTTGGCTGGAGCCCGGACAATAACTGCGAGATTTTCACCCTTGACGAGCTGGTGAAGGCTTTTGATTACCATCACATGAGCACGTCCCCTGCGGTGTTTGATATCAAGAAGCTGCGCTGGATGAACGGCGAGTATCTGAAGGCGATGGACTTTGACAAGTTTTATGAGATGGCAGAACCTTTCCTGAAGGCATCTGTTCCCGCAGGTATGGATATTAAGAAGATCGCAGCGATGGTGAAGACCCGTATTGAGGTGTTCCCTGACATTGCAGAGCAGGTGGATTTCCTTAACGAGGTACCGGAGTACGATTCTTCTATGTATTGCCATAAGAAGATGAAGACCAATGAGGCTTCTTCTTTGCAGGTGCTCACAGAGGTGCTTCCCGTACTTGAGGCGCAGGATGACTACAGTAATGACGCGCTGTTTGCCCGTCTGGTTGAGTTTGTGCAGGAGAAGGGTTACAAGAACGGTTATGTGATGTGGCCGATCCGTACCGCTTGCTCCGGAAAACAGACCACGCCTTGTGGCGCCACCGAGATTATGGAGCTTTTAGGCAAGGAAGAGACGCTGAAGAGAATTCGTGCGGCTATTTCCAAGTTATCATAAGAATGGAATTACATGAATAAACATCAACCTAACCTTAATGATTCGCAGCTTGCTGCGATTCGTCACAACACCGGTCCTGCCAGAGTATTGGCGGGACCGGGTTCCGGAAAAACTCTTGTATTGACGCACCGCATCCGCTATCTGGTGGATGAGTGTCATGTCAATCCGGCCAATCTTCTGGTCATTACCTTTACACGGGCGGCGGCAGCCGAGATGAAATCGAGATGTTATGAATTGATGGGCGGCAGGTGCGCGGCCGTCACTTTTGGTACGTTTCATTCCGTGTATTTTCAGATTTTGCGCCATGCTTACCGCATGAAAACGGATGTGATCATCACTGAGGAGCGGAAGAACTTTTTGCTGCGTGAGATTGTGGATAAGCTGGAACTGGATATTGAGGATGAGAACGATTTTGTTCAGGGAATGATCGGAGAAATCAGCCTGGTGAAGGGTGAAATGTTGGATCTCGCCCATTATTATGCGAAAAACTGCTCGGAGGAAGTGTTCAGACAGGTGTATTCCGCCTATCAGGAGGCTTTGCTTCGCGAGCAGAAGATTGATTTTGACGACATCATGGTGATGTGTCTGGAGCTTTTGCAGCAGAGACCGGATATCTTGGCCGGTTGGCAGAAGCGGTTTCAGTACATTCTAATCGATGAGTTTCAGGATATCAACCTAATCCAGTACCGAATCGTCCGGCTTTTGGCGGCACCGGAGGATAATCTATTCATTGTTGGGGATGATGATCAGTCTATCTATCGG
>JAFSBP010000054.1 GCA_017437205.1 Lachnospiraceae bacterium | reverse complement strand
TCCACGTTGCCGGAAATGATCCTTTTCTTAAGTCCACTTTTTCCCGAAAAAGATAGTTTTCAGACACTATTTCGCTGAAAACTCATCCTTTTTTCAGGTTTTCTCACACTCCTCAATGATCCGCATCACCTCCAGCGTCTCCTCCACCGGCACCGGCGACGGACCCTTGCCAGAGAAATAATCCCGGCACTTTCCGTAGAAATCATCCGGCTCCACCGCTGCGAGCGGCATCCACTCTTCCTTCCACGCGATCTGCTCGGACAGATAGCTGCGTCCCTCCGCTTCCAGCTTCCGCGAAGCCTCCAGCGGCTTTAGTTCCTCCGGGTCATAGTATTTCAGATGGAAGGCCTGCTTTCCGTCCTTATCTCTGTCGACCCATGCCGTGCCGTACTCGCCGCAGATCCTCAGATCATTTTTGTACATGGCACAGGCCTGATTGATATCTATATTGAGTACTGTACCTTCCTCCGTCGTGAGAATTATCCTCACCACATCCTCCGCGTCACCCCGTGACGCGATTTTCTTCATGGTACAATAAATATGTTCTGTTTTTTCTCCGGTTAAATATAATAACTGGTCGATATAGTGGGCACCGAAGTTATTGAGCATACCGCCGCCAAACTCCTTGAATGCCTGCCAGTCATTTCTTCGAATGTAGTCATAGTCAATGCGGTTGACCTCAAACAATTTTCCTAACTTTCCACTGGAAATAATCTGTTTTGCCGCCACCGCCAATACGTAAGAGCGATGAGGCTGGAATACCACCAGTTTTCGCCCCGTCTCCTTCACTGCCTCCTCGATCCGGCGTGCCGATTCCATCCCGATGGTCATCGGCTTATCTAAGAGAACATCCGCGCCTGCCCTAAGCGCCGCAATTGCCTGCTTCTCATGGAAAACGGTCGGTGACGCGATCACTACCATCTCCGGCTTCTCTTTTTCCAGCATTTCCCGATAGTCCTGATAGCCGATCACTCCGTACAATTCCTTTGCCTCTTCAAGGCGCGAGGGATTTAAGTCAACCACCGCACACAGGGAAAGTCCGTCATGTTTTGTAATTTCTTTAATGTGAAGCTGCCAGCCGATTCTTCCTAATCCGATCAATGCTGTTCTCATGTCTAATCCTCCAAATAATCCCTTATTAAAAAAGGACGGCTCTACGCATCACGCGTGAAGCCGTCGCCACTTCTCACAAAACTCTGAAATCGTGTCCGGGAAGTTTGCTAACACACCGCATTCCGCGATCATATACGAGTCATAATTGATGTTTTTGAGTTCACTAAACAATCCCTTCCAGTCGATGACTCCGTCACCCGGAAAGAAATGTCTCTCTTTGATTCCGTCATTGTCCGACACATGCATGGTAATGATCTGTTTTCCCGCCTTTCGGATAAAGTCCGTGATGGGCTCCGTCAACAGGTGATTCACATCAAAGCAGATGCCGATATTGTCCCCGACTGCCTCCACGATCTCCAAAAGATCGTCACTGGTCTGCACCATGCTGCCACCGGTCAGATTCTCCACGGCAACCTTTAACCCCAATGCTTTACAGTAAGGACAAAATTCTTTTAGGGAGCGGATCAGTGCTGCCTTTCGGACAGCCGCCTCCTCCCTCGGTACTTCACCTGCTGCACTGGGATGAATAACCACGATCTCCGGCTCAACCGGCAGACAGATGTCAAGGATCATCTTCTGATTCTCAAGCGCCTTAAGTCTCAGCTCCTCATCCGTCTGTGAGAGATCAAAGCTCTGCATCTGTGGCAGATGTACGATGGGCGATTTTATTCCGCTCTTTCGCTTTTCATCAAGCGCAATGCCAATCAGCCGTCTGATGAGATCCGGATCATTGCCTTTGACAACCCGGACCTCCATATAATGAATCCCG
>JAFSBP010000053.1 GCA_017437205.1 Lachnospiraceae bacterium | reverse complement strand
ATCATGGTGATGTGTCTGGAGCTTTTGCAGCAGAGACCGGATATCTTGGCCGGTTGGCAGAAGCGGTTTCAGTATATTCTAATCGATGAATTTCAGGACATTAACCTGATCCAGTACCGGATCGCCAGATTGCTGGCGGCACCGGAGGACAATCTGTTCATTGTGGGAGACGATGATCAGTCTATTTATCGGTTCCGCGGCGCGAAGCCGGAGATTATGCTAAATTTCACGAAGGATTATCCGAAGGCGAAGGAGATCAGTCTGACGGTA
This sequence comes from Lachnospiraceae bacterium, assembly GCA_017437205.1. Taxonomy (GTDB): domain Bacteria; phylum Bacillota; class Clostridia; order Lachnospirales; family Lachnospiraceae; genus RGIG423. The sequence goes on along the minus strand of JAFSBP010000053.1, from coordinate 1,866 downwards.
AATTATCGCTCTCATCAGAAGATTGTGTCGGCAGCATCGAAGGTGATTGAACACAATGCGGTGCGGCTGAAAAAAGAAATTACTGCAGCCTCGCAGGAAGAGGGACTGGTTACCGTTTGGCCATGTCCGACCATCAAGGAGGAGTATACCCGCCTGATTGAGCGGATTAAGCAGTATTTGGAGGAAGGGTACTCTCCGGGAGATATCGCGATCCTGTTTCGGACAAATGTAGGGCAGAATAATCTGGTGAGTAAGCTGTTGGAACACAACCTGCCTTTTACCATGGAGAGCTTTCTGCCGAATCTCTTTGATCACTGGGCGGTGCAGGATATACTTGCGTACATGCGGGTGGCCTACGGAAGCAGGGAGCGAAGGGACATTCTTCGCATTATCAATAAGCCGAACCGCTATGTCAGTCGGTCGTTTCTGACAGAGTCACAGGTGGATTTGGAACTGCTGAAGAAGAATTGCGGAGATAAAGATTGGCTTAAGGATAGGCTCATTACCTTTGAGCAGAGTCTTGCTATGATCCGCAGGATGGTGCCTTACGGGGCAATCAGGTATATTCGCAAAGCGGTGGGATACGATGAGTATGTAATTGAGTATGCGAATTACCGGCGGCTGGATCCGAAGGAGGTATTTGGGGTATTGGATGAGTTTGAGTCTGCAGTGGAGGGGATTCGGACGTACCCTGCGCTTCTGAAGCATATCCACGAATACGCACAGACCTTGAAGGAAAAGGCAAAGGAGAGCAAGTCCGGTGAGCTTGCAAAGGATCGCATTGTCATACAGACCATGCACAGCTCAAAAGGACTGGAGTACCCGATTGTGTTGCTGCCGGATGTGAATGAGGGCGTGATGCCCCACTCCCGGGCAACCTCCGAGGCGGATGTGGAGGAAGAGCGTAGGCTGTTTTATGTGGCGATGACCAGAGCGAAGGAACGGCTTCACCTCTTTTACGTGCGGGAAAGGTATAGTCAGAAGGCACAGTGCAGCAGATATGTGGACGAATTGTTGGGCACCGGAGGGAAGTAACTTCCGGTGTCTTTCCAAATTGAAGAATGCGTTCAAAAATTTGGAAGTAAAAGAGCGACAGATTACTTGCACATTGTCATAGATATGTTGTATAATTACACTCGTGAAATAAATTTGATTGCGAAGACAATCTGGAGATGCGAAAGAGACGCATGGCCGGAGGAAAGGCAGGAATATAGAATGAAACGAGCAGCAGGAATCCTTCTTCCCATCAGCAGCCTTCCGTCAAAGTACGGTATTGGCTGTTTTTCGAAGGAGGCTTATGATTTTGTAGATAAATTGGTGGAGGCAGGACAGAGCTACTGGCAGATTTTGCCGTTGGCACCGACCGGCTATGGAGATTCACCTTATCAGTCCTTCTCGTCATTTGCAGGAAACCCTTACTTCATTGATTTGGAGGCTTTGATTTTGGAGGGAGTACTGACTATGGAAGAGTGCGAGGCGTGTGATTTCGGCAATGATCCTTCACGGATTGATTACGGTAAGCTCTATCAGGAGCGATTTGCCCTCCTTCGAAAGGCATATGAGCGCAGTAATGTTTATCAAAAGACAGCGTTTGTCGAGTTTTGTCGTGAAAACGCCTACTGGCTGGACGATTATGCACTGTTCATGGCGGTGAAAAAGCGTTTTGAGGGGCAGTCATGGAGCAAGTGGGCGGAGGATATCCGCAAGCGCTGGGGATTTGCGATGGATTATTACCGCAGAGAGTGTTATTTTGAAATCGAGTTTTATAAATACATACAGTTCCAGTTTGCTCTTCAGTGGAAGCGCTTGAAGGAATATGCAAATATGAGAGGGATACAGATTATCGGCGATATCCCGATCTATGTT
>JAFSBP010000052.1 GCA_017437205.1 Lachnospiraceae bacterium | reverse complement strand
CCCCCCCCACTCTTAACATCTTTAAGACTCAATTAGTTCTTCTTCTGTGTCACCTTCTCAAGTACCCAGAGAAGTGCGATGATAATGATCGTTACGATAAAGATACCCAGCCAGCCAAAACCAATCTTGGGTAGAAGCTCTAACAATAATTCTAATCTTTCTGCCATTTTATTTACCTCCGAGCATTACTTAAACAGGGACAGAATCAGTCCGCCTGCGATAACGGAAGCGATCTGACCGGATACATTTACACCGATTGCGTGAGGCAGCAGGAAGTTCTGGTTGTCCTCCTGAAGTCCCATCTTGTTAACGATACGTGCGGACATGGGGAATGCGGAGATACCACATGCACCTACCATCGGGTTGATCTTGTTCTTTGCGAACAGGTTGTAAAGCTTTGCGATCATTACACCGCCTACGGTGTCGAAGATGAAGGCGAACAGACCGAGAGCCATGATCATCAAGGTGTTGGGGTCAAGGAAAGACTCATGCTTCATCTGGCTGGCAACAGTGATACCGAGGAAGATGGTAACCAGGTTTGCCAAAGCCTTCTGAGCGGTCTCGGAAAGGCTGTCCAGAACGCCGCAGACACGGATCAGGTTACCGAACATCAGGAATCCGACCAGTGCAACACTCTCAGGTGCAAACAGACCTGCAATGATGGTGATCGCGATAGGGAACAGGATCAGCGTCATCTTAGACACGGGCTTAGCTGCGTAAGCCATGCGAATCTTACGTTCCTTCTTCGTCGTACACAGCTTGATAACGGGGGGCTGGATAATGGGTACCAGCGCCATGTAAGAGTAGGCAACGACCATGATCGCGCCGAGATAGTTGGAACCAAAGGTATTTGCCACGAAAATGGAGGTGGGACCGTCTGCCGCACCGATGATTGCGATGGAAGCTGCGTCTTTCAGCTCAAAGCCGAACAGGATCGCCAGACCAAGGGTGAAGAAGATACCGAACTGCGCTGCAGCACCGAAAATCATCAGCTTCGGGTTGGAGAGCAGGGGGGTAAAGTCGATCATCGCACCAATACCGATGAACAGGATCAGAGGGAACAACTCGTTTGCGATACCTGCGTTAAACAGTACGGTCAGAGCACCCTCCTCGGTGACAGCACCGGACAGGGGCAGGTTGGTCAAAATCGCGCCGAAGCCCATGGGAAGCAGCAGAGAAGGCTCCATCTCCTTCTTGATTGCCAGGTAGATCAGAATGCCGCCAATGATCCACATCACGACATGGCCAATCTCTAGATTGGCGAAGTTACCAAATAATTGTGCCATAGATTACTCCTTTTTTTCTGGGGTTTTGCGTCCCCGTTTTTTCTGGTGTGTTGTAACGCAACTATACCACCATTTTAATTTATTATCGGTGGAAATCGGTGGGATGTCAAGGAAAATTTAGAAAATATTTAGAATTGCATGCAAAGGAAAACAAAATCACACATTTGTCACGTAAGACACAACAAATGAACATTGAAAAATGTGTGGATTTATGGTACATATATAGAATGAAAGGATGGGAGGACGCCGGTGAGATATCAATTTATACTTTTGGATGTGGACGGAACATTGTTAGATTTTAAGGCTTGTGAGGCGCGTGCGTTTAAGATGAGTCTTGAGGATTTCGGACTGCCCTACAGTGATGAGGTGTATGAAATTTATCATGAATTGAATGCAGAACTGTGGAAACTTCATGAGCGGCAGATTCTTACGCGTGACGAGCTTTTGAATACCCGCTTTGTAAAGCTGTTTGAACAATGTGGCTATGATGCGGACGGAGTTGCCTTTGAGAAGAATTATCATGTGCGTCTCAGCGAGGGCGCGTTTTTAGAGCCGGGGGCAATCGAGCTGTTAGAGCGCTTAAAGCACAGCCCCGGTGAAATATACATCGTGACGAATGGAACGCTACTCACGCAGGAAAGGCGGCTTAAGGAGTCCGGCATTGGTGCGTATGCGAAAAAAGTATTTATCTCGGAGGAGATCGGCTATCAGAAGCCGATGAAGGAATATTTTGACTATTGTTTCTCTGAGATTCCGGGGTTTGAGCCGGAGAAGGCGATTATTGTGGGAGATTCCCTCTCGGCGGATATTCAGGGCGGGATCAATGCGGGGATCGCGACCTGCTGGTATAATCCTGAGAAAAAGAAGTTGGAGGAGATTGTTCCCGACTGGGAGGCACACAGCCTCGAGGAAGTGTGGCGAATCTGCGTCGGTGAATGAAGATATTTTGTATAAGGGAGAATAGTTTGCAATGGAAAAAATCAAGGTTAATCAGGGAAGAATAAATAAAGTAAGAGAAGGATTTGAGGATACCTTCGGTGCTGGCCGTGAGACGGTGCTGTTTTCCGCACCGGGGCGCACGGAAATCAGTGGAAATCACACAGATCACCAGCACGGAAATGTGTTGGCGGGGGCGGTAAACTTAGATATGCTGGCGGCTGTTGCAGAGAACGGGCAGAAGGTGATCCGGCTTCAGTCGGAGGGCTTTCGCCAGTGTGTGGTGGATCTGAATGATTTGGAGCCGCAGAAGCGGGAGTATGGCACGACGACGGCATTGATCCGAGGTGTGGCGGCACAGTTTGCGGCGCGTGGCTGCGAGGTGAAGGGATTTGATGCCTATGTGATCAGCGATGTGTTGCGGGGGAGCGGTCTGTCCTCCTCGGCGGCGTTTGAGGTTCTGGTAGGTACTATCATCAATGAAATGTATTTTGGCGGAAAAGCGACGGCGATTGAGATCGCGCAGATTGGTCAGATTGCCGAGAATGTGTTTTTTGGAAAACCCTGCGGATTGATGGATCAGATGGCATCCTCTGTAGGTAATCTGGTCACTATTGATTTTGCGGATAACGATCACCCGATTGTGGAAAAAATCGATTTTGATTTCGAAACTTGTGGATACACACTTTGCATTATTGACTCCGGGGCGGATCACGCGGATCTGACCGATGAATATGCGGCGATTACGGAGGAGTTGAAGGGTGCCTGTGCTGTGTTTGGAAAGAAATGGATGCGAGAGATTCCGGAGGAAGAATTTTTGTGCCGGATCAGCGAGGTGAGAAAGGCGGCGGGAGACCGTGCGGTGCTTCGCGCGCTCCATGTGTATGATGAAAACCGTCGCGTGGAAAAACAGTGTGAAGCGTTAAGACGCGGCGAGTTTGATACATTCTTATCCCTCATGCGTCAGTCCGGAAGAAGCAGCTGGATGTACCTGCAGAATGTGATTCCCTCCGGCAGAAAGGAACATCAGGAGATGGCGATTGCGCTGGCGATGTGCGACCGGCTGCTGGGCGATGCGGGCGCATACCGTGTTCACGGAGGCGGTTTTGCAGGAACGGTGCAGGCGTTTGTTCCCGATGCTCAGGTAGAGCAATTTGTCTGCGAGATGGAGAATGTTCTCGGGGAGGGAAGCTGCCATCTTCTCAAAATCCGGCCGGTGGGCGGGATAAAGATTGGTTGATCATTGTTCAGCAAAAGTTCACAGAAATTCTTAGCTTCATTTAAGTATTCAACATTAAAATAAAGGTACCGTCGATTGACTTTAAGCAATATCCCCTCTCTCATGGGTCAGTCGGCGGTGCCTTTTCTGTTTTTCAAATAATTGTCTAAGGAGGATTAAACATTGATCGAAGTAAAGCATCTGACAAAACGATACGGAAATCACACTGCAGTGTCGGATCTGTCATTCACGATCGAAAAAGGTCAAATTTATGGTTTCCTTGGTCCGAATGGTGCGGGTAAGTCAACCACAATGAATATTATGACCGGCTGTCTGGCAGCTACATCCGGCGAAGTGAAGATCGGTGGCCATGATATTTTTGAGGAGGCCAAGGAGGCGAAGAAGCTGATTGGTTATCTGCCAGAGCTGCCACCGCTCTATCTTGACCGCACGCCGAAAGAGTATTTGACGTTCGTAGCGCAGGCAAAGGGCTTGAAAAAGAAGGAGATCGCAGGGCAGGTTGAGCATGTCATGGAGGTTACTCAGATTACCGATGTACAAAGCCGACTGATCCGCAATCTCTCAAAAGGTTATCGCCAGCGTGTCGGCATCGCGCAGGCACTCCTGGGAAATCCGGAGGTGATTATTCTCGATGAGCCGACCGTAGGTCTGGATCCGAAGCAGATTGTGGAGATTCGCGATTTGATTCTTGATCTGGGTAAACGTCACACGGTAATCTTGAGCAGTCATATTTTATCTGAAGTACAGGCGGTCTGCCAGACCATCATGATTATTGCCAAAGGAAAACTGGTAGCTTGCGATACCGCCGACAATCTGGAGCGGTTGTTTGCCGGTACGATGGTGGTGGAATTGACAGTGGAGGCATCTGCGGAGGAATGCCGGATTATCCTTTCATCGTTCTGTAAAAAAGACCGGATGGAGATAACGTCGGTCGAGGCAGGAAAGTGTGAGGTGCAGATGGAGGTAGAGGCATCTGATCCCGATACTGCCTGCCGCAATATTTTCTTTGCGTTTGCAAACGCGAAGCGCCCAATCCTTAAAATGAATATGGTTAAGGCAAGCCTGGAGGATATCTTCCTTGAGCTCACCGCCCAGGAAACGGAGGATGAAGAAGAATGAAAGCAATATTTAAACATGAATTGTCCTCCTATTTGACGGGAGTGACCGGCTATGTATTCGGCGCTTTTGTATTACTGTTCGCCGGAATTTTTAGTATGGTTTATAATCTGCAGTATGGATATACCAACTTTGAGTATGCACTAAGCAATATGTCCTTTATCTTTTTGATCATCGTTCCGGTGTTGACCATGCGCGTGCTGGCGGAGGAACGCCGTCAGAAGACCGATCAGCTGCTTTATTCCCTGCCAATCAGTATGGTGGATGTAGTGATGGGAAAATATTTGGCGATTTTGGTTGTATTTTTAATCCCGATGGCAATTATCAGCCTATATCCGTTGGTGCTCAGCCAGTGGGGGAATGTTTTTCTTCCTGCGTCCTATGGTGCGATCGTCGCGTTCTATCTGTTGGGTGCGTCGCTGCTTGCGATCGGAATGTTCGTTTCTTCGCTCACGGACAATCAGGCTGTGGCAGCAGGGCTGTGCTTCGTGATTATGCTGCTCAGCTACTATCTCTCTGCGCTGGCGGATTTTCTTCCCACTACGGCGAAGGCTTCCTATACGGCATTTGCTGTTTTGATTTTGATCGTGGCAGTAATCTTCCGGATGATGACCAAGAATACTCTGTCAACACTTATTCTAGCGATAGTCGGAGAGGGGGCGCTGTTTGTCGCCTACTCTGTAAACAGCAGCAGCTTCGAGGGCCTGTTTGCAAGTGTGATCTCTGAAGTATCTGTGTTCGACCGGTTTTATGAATTTATTAACGGAGTGTTCAATCTGACCTCTGTTGTCTACTATCTCACCGTGATTGCTATCTTTTTGTTTATTACTGTGCAGTCTCTGGAGAAAAGGAGGTGGAGTGAATGAAGCCAGTGAAAAATTGGTTAAGAAAGACACCTGATGTGAAGGGCAGCTTTAAGTCCAAATCATTCAGAGTGGGAAGCTATAGCATGGCGGCGACGGCGATAGTCATCGCGATCGCTATTGTGATTAATCTGTTTGTCGCGGAAATTCCTTCCAAATATACAATTTTTGATACTACTTCCACACAGTTGTTCTCCATCTCTGACCAGACGGAAACTATTGTAGAGAATCTGGATATGGATATTACGATTTACTGGATTGTGCAGGATGGATATGAGGACAGCACTATTCAGACACTTCTTGAGCAGTATGAAGGTATGAGCAACAAGGTGAAGGTTGTAAAACGTGATCCAGATGTTTATCCTACATTTGTGCAGCAGTATGCATCGGAACTTAGATACAATAACAGTTTAGTAGTGGAATCTGAACTGCGATATGTTTTTGTGGATTACGATGAAATTTACTTATACGAGTACAGTTACTCAGATGACTATTATTACACCGGAAATTATGAGGAGACGGTAAGCTTTAACGGTGAAGGTGCGCTGACAAAGGCAATCGACTATGTGATCAGCGAGGATATTCCTAAAATCTATCATCTTACCGGACACGGTGAGACAAGTCTGAGCACTACTTATACGGAGGCAATCGCCAAGGAGAACGTAGAGCTGGAGGAGCTCATACTGCTGAATCAGGAGGCAGTTCCCGAGGATGCGGACTGTATTCTGATCCATGCGCCCCAGAGTGATATTGCTGACGAGGAAAAAGAAATGCTTCTTGCCTATCTGCAGGCGGGTGGCAAGATGCTCCTGATCAGTGGTATTTCTCAGGGAAAGAAAGAGACACCTAATCTGGATGCGTTGAT
>JAFSBP010000051.1 GCA_017437205.1 Lachnospiraceae bacterium | reverse complement strand
TTTGATGAGGTAAATCTTTTTCTGAGAGGAATCATTCCTCAGATCGGATATCCGTCCACGACGGTGACCTACGAAAGAGGGGAGCGCTTTGCGGGAGAGTCCAAATATCCGTTGAAGAAGATGCTGGCGTTTGCGTTCGAGGGAATCACCTCGTTCAGTGTTCAGCCGATCCGTTTTGTCAGCGTGCTGGGTGTATTTGCCTTCGCAGTCAGTCTGATTATGTTGCTCTATTGCTTTATCAGCTATTTCAGCGGAAATGTAGTCAGCGGTTGGGCAAGCATGAGCGTATCTATCTGGGCTCTGGGCGGACTGCAGCTTTTGGCGCTGGGGGTAATCGGGGAATATATTGGAAAGATTTACCTTGAGACAAAGCACAGACCCAGATACCTGATCAAGGAAACAAAAGGTTTGGATGAAGAGGCATAAATATATAAAGTACCTCTTGACAAATTTACCGTCAGGAGGTATTCTTTTGTTAAACATTTAAACGATTGTTTGAATGATAAAACGAGGAGGACGAGTACGATGAAGAAAACATATAAGATTGAGGTGGACTGTGCACATTGCGCGATGAAGATGGAGGCTGCGGCGAAGAAGACGGCCGGTGTGGCTGATGTGACCGTTTCCTTTATGACACAGAAGATGAAGGTGGAATTTGAGGAGGGAGCGGATGTTTCCGCTGTCATGGCAGATGTGGTTAAGGCTTGTAAAAAGGTAGAGGCAGACTGCGAAATTTTCGTTGAATAAATCCTCCGGACAGCACGGAACAATCCGTAGGACTTATCTATGGATAAGAGGTAATCATCATGAATAAAAAGCAGAAAAAGGTATTGTATCGGATTATCATTGCCTCGGTGTGCATGGCGATGCTCCTTATCGGAAAGGCGGAAGGGTACCTGGGGCTATTATATCTAATCCCCTATCTGGTGATCGGTTACGATATTTTACGAAAGGCATTTTTGGGAATCATCCACGGCGAGGTGTTTGATGAAAATTTTTTGATGGCGGTTGCCACGGTGGGAGCGGTGCTTCTCGGCGATTATAAAGAGGCAGTTGCCGTCATGCTGTTTTATCAGGTGGGAGAGCTGTTCCAAAGTTATGCCGTCGGAAAGAGCAGAAAAAATATCAGTGAGCTGATGGATATCAGCCCGGATTACGCGAATATTGAATCGGTTGACGGAATCACGCAGGTAGATCCCGATGAAGTGGAGGTCGGAACTGTGATTGTCGTGCTTCCCGGCGAGAAGGTGCCCATTGATGGTGTGGTGCTGGAAGGAACTTCCACCCTAGACACCGGAGCGTTGACGGGAGAGAGTCTTCCGAGAGATGTGGCGGTTGGAGATGAAATCATCAGCGGATGCATAAATCTGACCGGACTTTTGAAGGTGAAGACGACGAAAGAGTTCGGTGAATCCACCGTGTCCAAAGTGCTGGAACTGGTAGAAAATTCTGCGATGAAAAAATCGAAGGCGGAGAATTTTATTACCCGCTTTGCGAGATATTATACGCCGGTAGTGTGCTATGCGGCGCTGGCATTGGCAATACTTCCCCCGCTGTTTAATCTGGCTGTGCTCAGCCAGCCTGCAGACTGGGGAAACTGGATAACGAGAGGCTTGACTTTCTTGGTTATTAGCTGTCCCTGTGCGTTGGTGATTTCCATTCCGTTGTCATTTTTCGGCGGAATCGGCGGTGCATCTGCCAGAGGTATTATGGTGAAGGGCTCCGTTTACCTGGAGACGTTGGCACAGAGCGGATACGTAGTGTTTGACAAGACCGGGACTTTGACCAAGGGCGTGTTTGAATTGACTGCGATTCATCCCGCAGAAGGAGTAGCGGAGGATGAACTGCTTAAGCTGGCAGCCTTGGCGGAGAGCTATTCTACCCATCCCATTAGCAAGAGCTTGAAAAGGGCCTGTAAAGAGGAATTAGAAATCTCTCGCGTGGCAGATGTCAGAGAAATCGCAGGTCATGGTGTGACAGCTACGGTGGATAGCAGAATTGTCACTGTGGGAAATGACAAATTGATGAAAGAGATCGGAATATCCGTACCCTGCTACGAAGTGACCGGTACGGTGATCCATGTAGCGGCAGACGGAATTTATCTGGGGTATATGGTCATTGGCGACGTGTTAAAGCCGACGGCAAAGCAGGCATTGGCAGAACTTAAATGTGCAGGAGTGAAGCGGACAGTCATGCTGACCGGTGACAGAGAGGCGGTGGCCTCGGCTGTTGCAGCGGAGCTTGGTGTCGATGAGTATCACAGTGAACTGCTTCCCGGAGATAAGGTGGATCAGGTGGAACGCCTGCTTGCACAGAAGGGCAGCAGAGAAAAATTGGCATTTGTAGGAGATGGCATCAATGATGCGCCGGTACTCTCGCGTGCAGATGTGGGCATCGCCATGGGAGCGATGGGAAGCGACGCAGCGATTGAAGCGGCAGATGTGGTTTTGATGGATGATGATCCGGCAAAAATCGCGCTGGCGATAAAAATTGCGAGAAAATGCTTACGCATTGTGCGTCAGAATATTTGGTTTGCCTTGGGAGTCAAGGGAGCATGTCTGGTACTTGGCGCGTTTGGAATTGCGGATATGTGGCTGGCAATTTTTGCGGACGTCGGGGTCATGGTCATTGCTGTGGCGAATGCCATGAGAACACTGAGAAGATAAGAGGTGCATGATGAACTATTTGCAGCGATTTATCGGGCATTGCAGAACCGTGAACAGACATCGCAGGCTTGTTCGTAAGCTGTGTTTTCGGTTCGGCCTTTATCGGCAGGGCATCACTCATGATCTGTCGAAATATTCACCGGTTGAATTTTGGAACGGCGTAAAATTTTATACCGGAACGAAATCGCCTCACGTTGGGGAGAGAAGTACCTACGGCTACAGCAAAGCGTGGCTGCATCACAAGGGGCGAAACAAACATCACGCCGAGTACTGGCAGGATATTACATCGAATGGTATAACAGAGCCGGTTCAGATGCCGCAGGAATATTTACTGGAGATGATCTGCGACCGTGTGGCGGCTTCTATGACGTATTGCAAGGAGAAGTATACCGATTCCTCTGCGCTGGAGTATTATAACTCGCGCAAACAGGAAAATAACTTTCATCCCACAACGAGGGCCGCGCTGGAAGCAGTGTTGAACATGATTGCTGAAAAAGGGATAGATGCTAAGGCAATCAAGCAGGTGATCGCTGATATTTACTATTCGCAAGGACAGTTGATCTGAAAATAATCATCCAGTATGCGGTGCGCGAAACGCGCATGCTCATTGTCTGCCAAGGAATAATGGATTTCTTTTCCTTCGCGGCGCGCTGAGATCAGATTGTTCAGGCGCAGAATCTTCAGATGGTGAGATACCGCGGCATCGCTCATCCCCACTGCGGCGGCAATATTGCAGACGCACTCCTCAGTGTGGCAGAGAAGCCAGAAGATTCGGATCCGTGAGCCATCCCCCAACAGGGAAAAGACAGCGGCAGCTTCTGCGGCAGCAGTTGTATCGGGCATATGAAGAAGAATATGTTCGGTATCGTGATTATGGCCGTGGTCATGAGGAAGATGAGTGGGCATGGAGGTCTCCTTATCAATAGTTTATCTTAAATTCCAAGTTTCGATATCTTGATTATAAATTGAACGTATCAGAAAGTCAAAGTATTTATCATGTTTTAGAAAAAAACATTAAAAAAGCACGGAAAATGCTTGACAAACAGGAATGATTACTATATACTGGAATCAGAGGTTAGGTAAAGCTAACTTTGAGTACAGCCGGAGAGGAGAAAACAGATGCAATACATATCAGATATTTTAGTTTTCAGCAGTGTGGTCAGTGGTGTGCTTGCACTGATGGCCGGAGTGAAGTATATTTGTAATGAATATTTGAGAAAAAAGATGAATATGATATAAGTGGTATACAGGAAAGAGCAGTGTTTGGGCACTGCTTTTTCTTTAACATAGAAGCTGAATAATGTGAAGTGTAATGAAATGAATAAAAAAAACTTGACAAGTTCCTCACAATGCGATAATCTAGTTATAGATACTAGATTGAGGCAATTGAGTACTTGACAGGAGGCGTGAGATGAGTGACTATGTAATTTATACAGATTCCGGCTGTGATCTCAGTTCGGAAAAGTTGAATGAATACGGAGTGAAGTCGTTAAGTCTTACCTATCGCTTCAATGATGAAGAGAAAGAGTATAAGACGGACGATATGCCGATCCACCGGTTTTATCAGCAGATGAGAGACGGGCGGGTAGCGAAGACAGCGGCAGTGA
>JAFSBP010000050.1 GCA_017437205.1 Lachnospiraceae bacterium | reverse complement strand
GGGAGGATAGAAAGATGAATATTCTGGTGATGGTGGATATCGAGGGAATCAGTGGTATATATACCAGAGAGCAGGTGTTACCAGGGGAATGTCGTTTTCAGGAAGGCAGAGCATATATGACCGCCGATGTGAATGCCTGCACGGCAGGACTGAAGGCGGCAGGGGTAGACAAGATTTATGTGTATGACTGTCACGGCACCAGCTATAGTCTGATCTGGGACAAGTTATCCGATGATGCAGATTATTATATTTGCGGAAGTACGGATGGTAGGCGTATGCCCGGAATCGAGGACTGTGACGGTGTAATTTTGTTGGGGTATCACTCCATGGCGGGCACTGCGGGAGGTGTGCTGGAACATTCGTGGAGCAGTGTAAATGTGCAGAATGTATTGATCAGCGGGAAGCAGGTTGGTGAGTTGGCAATGGATGCCGCGGTTGCCGGTGAGTACAAAAAACCTGTAATTATGGTGAGCGGAGATGACCGCGCCTGTGCGGAGGCGAAGGCGATCCTTCCCAATGTGGTGTGTGCCGAGGTGAAAAAAGGATTAAATAACTATGGGGCAATGCTGATGCCGCCTAAGACCGCACATGATCTCATCTACAATAAAAGCGTGGAAGCGGTGGAAAATATGAAAAATTGCGCGCCGTTTGCGTTTGCGAAGCCGATTTCCTGTACGGTCGAGGTGACTGAGAGAACGGTGTTGGCGAATGCCCACAAGGTGCCGTATGCAAAACGGCTAGACGGCAGAACTTATGAAGTGGAATGTGATTCGGTAGAGCAGTTGATCTACCGGTTGATGTGTTTCTGAATGGGGAGACAAATAAAATGATGCTGCAGATTAAAAAGCTTCGCGCGGATCATACCGTTGATTTTGCGGCGGAGGAATTAAAAAAATATCTCAGAATGATGATGCCGGATATCGGTGAAATCAGTATTTCTTACGAGTTGGGTGCCGTGAACGGTTTCCGACTGGGACTATTGGAGGATTTTTCGCTGCTCTTTGAGGGTGAAGATGCCGCATTGGATGACGTGATTCATGTAGATACCGTGGAGGACGGCGGTATTTTAGCCGGATCAAATCCGAGAAGTGTGTTATTTGCGGTGTACCGTTTTCTGAAGCAAAATGGCTGCCGGTTTCTGTTTCCTGGAGTGGACGGCGAATATATCCCCAGAAAGAAGATAGCAGCTACGAAGTATCACAAGCTGGCAGATCACCGTTTCCGCGGACACACGACGGAGGGGGATCCCAGCCTTGAACAGGTACTTAGTTATATTGATTATCATGCAAAGCAGGAACTGAATACTTATGGTGTGTTTGGTGTGTATTCCTATCATCGCCGCTATTATCTGCACAGATATAATGAGGCAAACCGCACACCGGAACCGGTGGAATTAAGTCTCGTGGAACAGTGGAAGGCACTCTGTGAGGCGGAGCTTACCAAGCGCGGACTGATGGTGCAGGACGGCGGACATGAATGGATTCAGAGGGCAGTTGGGTTTGAAGAGGCAGATCGTTTTCTGTACAAAGAGGGGAAAAAGAAGGTAACGCAGGGGATAATCCCTTACCTTGCCCTGCTTAAAGGAAAGCGTGGCCTGAATCACAGCGATCCAAACCTTACCAACGTGTGTATGTCCAGGGCAGATGTGCGGGAGAAAATTGCGGCTACGGTGGCGGAATATATACAAAGGAATTCCCACGTCAGCCATCTCTTTTTTGCGCTGGCGGACGGAAATCATAATTACTGTGAGTGCGATGAATGTAAAAAGCTCCGCCCCAGCGACTATCTGGTGATGATACTCAATGAGATCGATGAGATGTTGACACGTAAGAAGCTGGACACAAAGATATTGTTCTGTGCGTACGTGGACTGTATGTTTGCGCCGGTCAGAGAGCGGCTGAATAACCCTGACCGCTTTATCATGATGTATACCCCCATTGCCCGCAGTTATACCTCAAGTATTACGGAGGAGACGGTGATTCCGGAACCGAAACCGTTTATTTACAACGGTTGGGAGGTGCCGAAGAATACGGAGGAATATCTGGCACAGTTTAAAGAATGGCAGAAGGTCTTCCCTGGCTCATGCATGGGCTATGAATATCATTATTGGCTGCATCAGTACCGAGATCCGGGAATGATGCAGATGAGCCGCAGAATTTACGAGGACACCTATTCGTTAAAGATTATGGGGTTGGACGGATGTATGGAGGACGGCTCAAATAAGAGCTTTTTCCCCAACGGGTTCCATAGTTACATCTATGGAGAGACGCTCATGAATCGTGACTGCGATTACGATGAGATGTTGGCGGATTTTTATTATCACAGTTACGGAGAAGACTGGAAACAGGTGAAAAATTATCTGGAGCGCATTTCCAAGGCGTTCGATCACAAATATATGTGTGGTGAGATGGGTGAGAATGTCGGAACAGACAAAGAGGAAAAAACGGGAGCAGAACCGAAAGCAACGCGTTCTTTCTACCGACCCTCCCATGCAAAGGATTTGGCCGAGGTGAAGGAACTGGCGGCGCAGGCGAGAGAAATGGTGGGTAAACATATGGCAATGCCTACCCGTCCCCAGACCGTCAGCTGGAGACTGTTACTTCGCCATGCGGAGTACTGTGAGCGGCTTGCGGAGATTATCGCGGAAAAAAGTCTCGGACACAACCGCTATGCGCAGGAATTGTATGCGGCGTTTTTGTTGGATTTTGGCAAATATGATGTTGAATTAGAGCGGTATTTCGATTTTGGTGTTGCGGCAAGTTCGCTGGACAAGGTGGTGAAAAAGATGCCTGCAATTGAGCTGTAACGAGGGGAAGAAAATGGAGACACAATTAGATCTGCTGACAAAAGAGTGCGTTTCATATACGAAAAACGGGAACGTTGCCGATTACATACCGGAATTGTCCAAAGCCGATCCGGGTATGCTGGGTGCGTATATGATTGCCGAGGACGGGAGCGAGTTCTTTTCGGGTGATTACATGCAGCCGTTTACCATACAAAGCATTGTAAAAACCATTCTTCTGCTTCAGGCGCTCATCGACAACGGAGTCGAAGCGGTCAGCGAGAAGGTGGGGATGGAGGCGACCGGAAAGCCTTTTGACGCGATCAATGTTACAGAGCAGAAGCTGGACAGTAGGCACCTGAACCCGATGGTAAATATGGGGGCGATCTTGATGTGTACGCTGATTGCAGGGAACACATATGAGGAACGTTTTTCGAGAGTGCTTGAACTGACCAGAATACTATCGGGAAATCCTACGATTGATATCGAACGGAAAGTATATCTGTCCGAAAAAACGTACGGGAGTAAGAATCGGGCGCTGGCTTATCTGCTGAAGGCAAACGGAATGCTTGCAGATGATGTGGAGGAGGTTCTGGATTGCTATTTTCAGGCCTGTTCCATCTCAGTGACCTGTAAGGATCTGGCGAATATCGGTGTTGTTCTGGCAAATCGGGGCAGAAGACCGGGGGGAGATGAGTTCATTGTTCCGGAAGAATATGCGCGATATGTCAATGCGACGCTGATCACCTGCGGTATGTATGACGGCTCAGGGGAATTTGCCCTTCGCGTGGGTGTTCCCGCAAAAAGCGGTGTGGGTGGCGGAATCATGGCTATTGCTCCCGCAAGGATGGGGATCGGGATTTTTTCTCCGGCGCTGGACGAAAAGGGTAACAGTGTAGCGGGTATACAGTTGTTGGAAAAAATCAGCAGGCAATTTAAGCTGAGTATTTTTTGATAGATGCAAATGGAGGAATGGGAGGAATATGACATGAAGTTGATATTTTTGGGAACCTCACACGGAGCTCCGGAGATAGGTAGTTTTTGTTCTTCCACGTTGTTGGAGACAGGTGAGGTTTCTTATCTGGTCGACTGCGGGGCACCGGTAGTAGCCCAGATGGTCAATATGGGAAAGGTGTTCGAGCGGATCAGAGCCGTCTTTATAACACACATGCATGAGGATCATGTGGCATCCCTCACTTCGGTGCTAAAAGGTTACAGTAAACGAAATTCCACCGCGTACGCGACGTTTTTCTTTCCGGAGAAGGCCGGACTGGAGGGATTTTTGGTTTGGATCAAGGCAATACATCGCAGACCGGATCCCCAACGGCTGAAATTTGAACTT
>JAFSBP010000049.1 GCA_017437205.1 Lachnospiraceae bacterium | reverse complement strand
CTGGGCGCGGAAGCCCTCAGAAAGCTTTACGTGGAGGAGATGCCGCTGGTAGTCATCATCGACTGCGAGGGGCGGAATCTCTATGAGGAAGGACGCGCGGCGTACCTAAAAATGAGAAGCGAAGGGCTGTGAAATCACAGCCCTTCGGTGTTTAATAATTCTCTTTTCTAATCTCAAAGTATGCCTTCGCATGCTTACATACGGGGCAAATCTCAGGAGCCTTCTCACCAATCACCAGGTGACCGCAGTTGCGGCACTCCCACATTACGATGCCGGCTTTTTCAAATACCTGCTGTGTCTCAACATTGTGCAGCAGTGCGCGATATCTCTCCTCGTGGGATTTTTCGATAGCGGCAACGCCTCTCATCTGAGCTGCCAAATCGTGGAAGCCTTCCTCCTCAGCGTCCTTAGCCATGCGATCGTACATGTCAGTCCACTCGTAGTTTTCACCCATCGCTGCAGCGAGAAGATTCTCTGCGGTGTTGCCCACCTCGCCGAGTGCCTTGAACCACAGCTTAGCGTGCTCTTTTTCGTTCTCAGCGGTCTTTAAGAACAGCTCAGCGATCTGCTCGTAACCGGCCTTCTTTGCGACGGAAGCGAAATAAGTGTACTTATTTCTTGCCTGAGACTCACCGGCAAATGCCTCCCAGAGATTTTTTTCGGTTTTTGTTCCTGCGTAAGGATTCTTTCCCATGTCATATTCCTCCATAAATTATTAAATTAAAATAGGAATGATTATTATTTATATATTAATCATACCATTATTATAACCGGCTGTCAATATTATTTTCACCGATTATGAAAAAAATTTACTGAATTAGGGATTGATCAGAGCGGTTCCCAGCCTTTCATCAAGTGCTTTGATTTCGATGGTTCCGTCCGGGAGTGTAGTACAGGTGTATTCCTCCTCAGAGAGGACACGCACATCGGCGAAGCCTTTTAACGTGGTCGGAACGCATGCGCTTACGGTCAGAGATTCGTCTGCGTTTTTCTTTGCCTCAATGCCCGGCTCGTGTAGTTTAAACTCCATGGATTTGTGGGTCTTTATGGGTTTGCCGTCGGCACCGTATGCCCATGCGACTACGGTGACAAACACCTCATAGTGGCGGGAAGCAAGTTTTGTTCCGGTCATGCCCAAATTCAAAGTAGCCAGATGGCTGCGCCCTGTCACAGTAGGAACGATGGCCTTTAAAGTGCCGGGACAGATGACAGTAGGCATGTAGTTCCAGAGATATCCTTCGCCGCCCTTGATTTCGACGGTGATACTTGCCACACCACCCTTTACATTCAGGAGATCCTTGTCCGGGGCAAAGAGGGACATGGAGACGTTAGGTGAGTCTTCTTCGGGAAGTTCGGGAACTTCGGAAGAGTCTTCGTCTGAATTCTCTGCCAATGCTTCTTCATCCTCCGATGTTTCTGAGTCATTTTCTTCTTGGTCCTGCGGGAGCGATTCAGCATCATCGGTTGAGTCGCCCGAAATGGTGGTTGAGAAGGAAGATGAACCAGAGGAAGATGAACCGGGTGTGGCAACGCCGGACACACCGGAAGTAACAGCG